>NZ_JAROCA010000002.1 GCF_030732005.1 Tigheibacillus jepli
TGATAAATCAATGTTTTGGAACGTCAAAAGGCAGTTTTTGGGGTGTTTTTCTCAAAAACTGCCGAAACTTGGGTTAGATTAAAGTACAATCGGGTTCTTTGAAATAAATAATATACAAAAAGGGGAGTTTGATATTGTGGTGAGGAAAATCGGAAAGTTAACAGGTTTAACAATGGCGGGGGTAGCAGGTTCAGCAATGCTTGCAGTACCGGTTGTATCGGCAAGTGCACCAAGCTTTACTGACGTAGACGGAACTTCTCACGCGGAAGCCATTAATGCGCTAGCCAAAGCTGGCATAGTGACGGGATATGAGAATAAAACATTTGGGACATGGAATGAAATCTCACGTCAGCATGTAGCAGTAATTCTGTATCGGGCTCTACATTTGGAGGCACCGGACAATGTGGGGAAAACGTTGGAAAAATATAGTGATGTGGACGAAAAACATCCATACGCAAAACAGATTGCCGCAGTCACAAAAGCGGGTATTTTTAAAGGTACGAACGGAAAATTTTATCCAGATAAACCAATCACACGGGAGCAGGCGGCATCAGTAATTGTCTTGGCGGAGCATTTGGAAAAGTATGATACAGTTGATCATAAAAAGGTCAATTTGGAAAAAGTCGATGACTCCCATAAAGAAAAAGTGCAGAAACTTGCGGATTTCGAAGCGACCAATCAATACGACAATTTCCGACCAAACGAGAATATTTCACGTGGTGCCTTTGCTACGATGTTCTATAGAATTTATTCACTTTATCAGGCAGACCTTATGCATACGAGCGACACACATGCCCATCTGGAAGATGTCGCCAAACGTGTAACCGCTGTAAAAGATTTCCGGGCAAAATATCCTAGTGCATTGTTGTTCGATTCTGGAGATGTGTTTTCGGGAACGCTTTATTTTAACGAATATCATGGACAAGCCGATATGGAATTTATGAATCTAATGAAATACGATGCCATGACTTTTGGCAACCATGAATTTGATTTAGGCGAGACGGATGGCAATCATCAAAAACTGGCTGATTTTATTAGCAATGCCAGGTTCCCGGTTCTCAGTGCCAACGTGGATGTTTCCAAGCAGCCCGAATTGAATGGACTGTATAAAGGCGGTATTACAAGCAGTCCAACGAATGGGAATATTTATAATGGCATGATTAAAAATGTAAACGGTGAAAAAATTGGTGTTTTTGGCTTGACGACCGCTGAAACAGCAAATATTGCGAGTCCACTGAATGTTACATTTGATGACTATATTGAAAAGGCAAGGGCAACGGTTGCCAGTTTGGAAGCAAGAGGTGCAGACAAAATCATTGCACTGACGCATATCGGCTATAACGACAATCCCGACATTAACGATATCAAACTTGCCAAAGAAGTTGATGGAATCGACATAATTTTGGGCGGGCACAGCCATACGAAACTGGATCAACCTTTCCTAGTTTATGAAGCTGGTAAAGCACCTACCTTGATTGACCATACGTACCAATATGGCGAGTACCTTGGAACGTTGAATGTCAAATTCAATGACAAAGGTGAAATTGTTGGAAACACTGGCAGTCTAGTAAAAATTGCTGACCAGGCGGAAGATAAGAATGCTGCAGCTTTGCTGAAAACTTATTCTAGTAAAATAGATAAGATCATGAATGAAGAAATCAAAACACCGAATGGTCAGGTAGCTACCGCTGCACATGCCTACCCAAATCCGCGTGTAGGGGATGAAGGCAATGAAAAAGGAATTAGTGTCCGCAATAGCGAAACAGCTCTAGGCAACCTGATTACAGACGGCATGCTGGAGGAAGTGAAGGCAAAAGGCGTTGATGCGGTTGCAGCAATGCAAAATGGTGGTGGAATTCGCGCTGGCATGGATGAAGGCCCGATTACAACCGGTGAAATCATGACAGTTCTTCCGTTTGGCAATACCCTGGCCACGATGGAGCTAACCGGTACAGAGATTAAAGAAGCGCTGGAGCATAGTGCCGCAAATCTCGGAAAAGATGAAAAAGGCAATATGCGAGAGTCCGGTGGATTTTTGCATGTTTCTGGTATGGAATATACGTATGACAGTACCAAGCCCGCCGGTGAGCGGATTCAGTCGGTAAAGATCAAGCGCAATGATGTTTTTGAAACCTTGGATAACAAGAAAACATACATTATCGCTACGAATTTCTTTACTGCTAAAGGCGGGGACGGATATGATGTCTTTGCCAAAGCATATGAGGAAGGACGCGTACAAGACTTTGGCGCGGCCGACTGGGAAAACTTACGGAACCATGTCATTCGCCTTGCTGAAGGAAATGATGGAAAAGTAGATGTAGGCATTGAAGGTCGGATCAAAGATGTTGCGTCCGGTTCTGAAAATGAGTAAATAGAATAAAAGATATAAAAACGCCGCAGAAATGATACTCTGCGGCGTTTATTATAAACGTCTTTCGCATGGACACTGTTTTTTATTCGGCTTTGTCCGCCAGTTCGCCGGACAACCTGCGGAAGATAGTAGATATCATGGCGGGAGATGTTCCGTATTCCTTGGCAAGCTGGACTTGATTTAATGAGATTTTTTCGGCTACATTTTTTTGAACATAATAATCAAGTGCGGCGGCATATGGCGCAATCTTTTTAAGAGGCGGGTTCTTTGTACGGCAGTATGTTTGCCATAATGAAATACCATCTACGATAAGTTTATCATCCATGTTTCGGTTAACCATATGTTCAACAAATAACCTTGCAACTTCTTCGTGTTCCGGTTTTTTCCAATGTACTTCATCTAGCATATTCGTAAGTGCTCGGGCGAGAAATTCAGGAAATTGTTTTGTTAAGCCATAGCCGCGTTTTGTATATTCTTGCAGTAGATCACGATATGCTGCAGTATCACGATGAAATAATTTGATCATTGTAAAGAAGAAGTTATGGTGGTTGGCAAATGGGATGACCACACCAATCAATAAGCTTCCTTCCATAAATTCGTTAGCATTTTGAAAAGGAATATAAAACGCATTCTCGGTCATAACGTCTTTTATAAGAACAAAGTGTTTCATTGGGCGATCGATTGAAACAACCTCATAAACGGAAGGCGATATATTTGACCATTTAGCCAGCATATTTCTAGCAGATGGGCTCATTTTTGATTTATTTTTCCGATAATAAGATTGGAAAATGGTTTGATGATTTTCCAGGCAGGGAACATGGGCTACTATCCATGGCGTTAGTCCAGTTTGAAATATGTCCTTTGTTTCCTCATCTTTCAAAAATGGCTTTTCCAATAGTTTTATTTGCTGGTTAATGGTATTTGCGTATTTATTTGTTGCAAATGAAATGAGTCCTTGATGGAGCCGATACAATTCGGCGTTTAATGCGTCCACACGGATGGCATTGTCATTGGAGCGACCGTGGCAATTCTTGTATTTTTTTCCGCTTCCGCAAGGACATGGGTCATTTCTTTTGATCTCTTGCATTATCTATACCCCTTATGTTTGGATAAGTTATTAATCTAATTATCAACAATAACATAAATAGTTTCAAGTGAAAAGGGCTAGTTGCCGCATAGGACATACCATTTTTTGTATATCTCTATGCTCAAAATGATATACGGTGAAAAGGAAGTGCTGTTGCAATAGCTAGGACTACGGTATACGATGACAAACAAATGCTTACTATAGTCATGTCCTGCTCCAGCGCCATAAAACAAAAACCCCATCATTGGCATTCCACAAGATGCCAAGGTGGGGTTTTCATTATACTATGTTGATAGATCCAGTGAATATTTCAACGTTCTGTCGGTTCAATCAGCTAGTGACTGATGCAGGTTTTGTTTATTGAATCGGGTATGCTTGCCATCTACTTAAATCCAATTGTTCTTTTTTGACCATGGATTGAGGAAAAATAAATGACCATGGTTTGCTCGTATTGGCTTTGATGGTGAAATCTTCTAATTTGAATGTACCGCGCGCAATTTCTTCACCGGTTGCATCCTTGACGCCCAACGGGATTTGCTGCAGCGTAATGTTTTTGTCGGCTCCGTTACGAATGAGCATCGTGACAACCAAATCCTGGTTATCATTAACTTTGGCTGCAATCCCCATGAAATTGACTTCCCCCGGTTTTAAAGAAGGGGCATTCTCCACGATGCGCTCCAACGAGTCCTTCGTTTCTTTGGCAATGGATTTTTCCCAGGATTCTTCTAAATCCAATTGATGTTTCGTCTTTAATTCAAATGCGAGGGACCAATCATTTAATTCTGCATCTGGATTTTGTATGATATCTTCTTGACCAAAAACGAATGTCCAAGGTCTTGCGCTATTGGAAGGCAAGTTGCCGATCGCTGCAAGATCGAATTCTTTTCGGGCAACGACCTCTTTCTCGCCGTCCAGTAGTAAAATCGTCGTTTTTCCAAATTGAATATCTTTGACGACTGTGCTGCGAATTAACCCAGTTACCTCCAAACCATTCTCCGTATTGGAAAGTTCCATGCCGTAGATGGAAATTTGATTGACCTTCAGCTTTGGGCTTTGACTGTTATGGAACGCAAAAACATAACGTTCCTCATCGGAAAGATGCCAATCACTTGGAACGGACAAGGTGGTTTCCATTTCTTTCTCGCCCTTTTTTAGCGCGCGATCGCTTGAATCTAGCAATTCATTGGCATTTACGGCATTTTCTTTTCGCTGTTTTTTTCCTTTTGAGAAATGTAGCATACAATCTTCCTTCCTTTAGTAAGGTAATTCTATCAAACTGTCGGCAGTTTCATCATCATTGCCAGTCGTGTGGCGATTTCATATTTCATGTCGCTAAACAACGTTTCAAAAAGGGCATAGCCTTCCTTTTCAAACAATTGAACCGGATCTTCTTGCTGATACTGGCGGATTCCTATTCCTTCTTTTAGCTGCTGCACCATTTCCAAATGGTTTTTCCATAAATGGTCTACAACAAATAAGATGTTTGCTCTTATTTTGATGAGCATTTCTTCGTTGTCCTGATAGCTTTGCAGTTTCTCGTAATGTGCCTTTGCAATCGGCTGGACGTAGGCTTTAACATCTGCAGCTGTTTCAAAAGTCTTGCCATCAAACGAAACGTCAACGAGCAGGATTTTGTTCAGCTGATCCGCCAGTTTCTGCATGTCCATTTCTTCTGGGAGCTGTTCATCATCAAAAAAGCTGTCAATTACATCAAACGGGAGACTTTCACTTTGTTTTTCCCAGAAAGAAAGCAAGGTGTTCAGGTCCAAAACATTGTCCCTAAACTCATAAATGACCTGCCGTTGGTTGTTTAGTACGCCTTCCAGCTTTAAATTATATTCACGGAATTGATAGTGGATCCCTTCACAAATCTTTTGTGTCGTATCAACAAATTTATGGACACCGGCAGATTTTATGAGTCCTTTTTTATCTGTTCTTACCTTCGATGTCAATCGTTCCAATTCATCCGGAACATAACGTGTAAATAAGTAATCTTCCAGTGAAATGATAAACTGGGTTGATCCCGGGTCGCCTTGTCTGGCGGAGCGGCCTTTCAACTGGTTGTCCACGCGCTTGCTTTCGTTGCGTTCTGTTCCAAGTACATGCAGACCGCCAAGTTTATCCACTCCCTCGCCGAGCATAATGTCTGTTCCTCGTCCGGCCATATTGGTAGCAATCGTGATCTTTCCCTTTTGTCCGGCCATGGCAATGAGGGCGGCTTCTTTTTCTACATTTTTCGCATTCAGCAGCTGATAATCCAAACCTGCTTCATCCAGAATCTTGGCAATATCTTCGGATTGCATAATCGATGTGGTGCCAATCAGTATCGGCTGGCCTTTTTCATGGCGTGCGTGAATCTCCGCCAAAATGGCATCGTTTTTTTGCTGTCGTGTCATAAATACTAAATCCGGCATATCAACCCGCAAATTTGGCTTGTTCGGTGGTATTTCGATCACGTCCATGTTATATACTTTGCGTATTTCTTCTTCTTCCGTCTTTGCAGTCCCTGTCATGCCGGAGAGCGTTGGATACATCCGGAAATAATTTTGAATGGTGATGGACGCATGGGTTTTATTTTCTTCCGTATTCACCAGGCCTTCCTTGGATTCAATCGCCTGGTGCAAGCCATCGCTCAGGCTTCGCCCCTCCATAATGCGCCCCGTATTCATATCAATCAGCTTAATTTCGCCGTCTTCTACGATGTAATCTACATCCCGTTCAAATAACACTTTGGCACGCAATGCTTGAAGCAATGAATGAAATAAGGAACCGTGATGCAGATCAAACAGGTTGTCGATACCGAAGATTTTTTCGCATTTCGTGATGCCTTCGTCCGTGAAATTGACCACTTTTAGTTCCCGGTCGTATAAATAGTCTGTTTCTTCTTCAAAGTTTTTTACAACACTGGCACATACTTTGTACAGCCTTCCGCTCGGCCGGTCCTTGCCGGCGATAATCAGAGGTGTTTTCGCTTCATCAATTAAAACACTATCCACCTCATCAAGGATGGCAAAATGATAGGGGCGCTGTACCTTATCTTCAGGACTTTGTACCATGTTGTCGCGCAGGTAATCAAAGCCAAACTCCGTGCCGACACCGTATGTAATATCGCATGCGTAGGCCGCTTTTTTCTCAGTATTATTCATGCCGGCTACGTTTAGACCGACAGTAAGTCCAAGGAATTGATGGATCTGACCGATTAATTCCATGTCCCTGCGTGCCAGATAGTCGTTGACCGTAATAACGTGGACGCCTTTACCTTGCAATGCAACGAGATAGCTTGGCAAGGAAGCGACAAGGGTTTTTCCTTCCCCGGTTTTCATCTCCGCGATATTTCCTTTTAAAAGTACAAGCCCACCTAAAAGCTGCACATCAAAATGGCGCATACCCAATATGCGTCGGGATGCTTCTCTGACAGTGGCGAACGCTTCAAAAGCGATGTCATGAATCGTTTCACCGTTTGCCAATCTATTTTTAAATACTGCAGTTTTTGCCTGCAATTGTTCATCTGATAAGGTTTGATAGTCTTTTTCGATCGCATTTATTTTTTCAAGTTTTTTCAAATATGGCTTTAATTCTCTACTATTTTTGGGCTTTTGGCCAATGGCAATTTGTTTCCCCATACGAAATAATACTCCTTAGCAGTTTATTCATACTACTAGTATAACATGAAAGAGCGTGTTAATATAAGATGTTAGGGAAAATAGTTTGCAAATGAAATTGTCTATGAAAATGATAACATCGATGAAATGGGATGATTCACGTGCAAGATAATAATAGAATTTTCCTCTCATCTCCTCATATGAGTGGAAAAGAACAAAAATATATTCAAGAGGCATTTGACACGAACTGGATTGCTCCACTTGGAACAAATGTGCAATGTATGGAAAAGGAACTGGCAGCATACAACGACGTGGAGGACGCTGCTGTTTTGTCATCGGGTACCGCCGCTATCCATTTAGCATTACGTCTGTTGGGTGTGGGCCCGGGTGATATCGTTTTTTGCTCGTCCCTGACATTTGTTGCGAGTGTCAATCCTGTCCTCTATCAAGGGGCCACACCGGTTCTTATCGATTCCGAACCGGAGACATGGAATATGTCTGTAGCTGCTTTGAAAGCGGCTTTTAGGGATGCGGAAATGAAAGGACAGCTTCCAAAAGCAGTCATTATCGTAAACCTTTACGGTCAACCTGCAAAAATGGATGAGTTGTTGGAAGTGTGCAATGCTTATAATGTTCCTGTCATTGAAGATGCAGCGGAATCATTGGGAAGTGAATATAAAGGACGAAAGAGCGGCAGCTTCGGGAATTTTGGCGTTTTTTCGTTTAATGGCAACAAGATTATAACCACTTCGGGAGGCGGTGCACTCGTATCCAATGATAAACCAGCCTTGAAAAAGGCAAGATTTCTTGCGACACAGGCCAGAGATCAAGCACCGCATTACCAGCATAGTGAATTGGGATATAATTACCGTATGAGTAATATTGTTGCCGGAATTGGAAGAGGACAGTTGGAAGTGCTTGATGAACGCGTCCGGGCACGAAGAGAAATTTTCCATCGGTATTATGAAGCTTTTGGCAATATACAAGGTATTCAATTCCAAACAGAATTAGCAGAAAGTAAATCAAATCGCTGGTTAACAGCTTTAACGATAGATCCTATTCAAACCGGTGTTACCCGTGACGATGTAATTGAAAAACTCGCAGATGCAAATATTGAAGCACGTCCGGTATGGAAGCCAATGCACTTACAGCCGTTGTTCGAGAACGCAGCATATTTCCCGCACGATGATTATAGTGTTTCAGATAACCTGTTTGCGAATGGCATATGTCTGCCTAGCGGTTCAAATATGAATAGGGCCGATCAAAATCGGGTCATATCTATCATAAAAGACATCTTTCAATGTAACTAAAAGATTACGATGATTTGAATCAATCCCTTAACCAGGAGGATTTGGGCAAAAATGAAAATAGGTGTAGTTGGTAATTATGGCAACAATAACCAAGGGGATGAAGCCATCCTTGAAGGAATACTTGTTCAGCTGCAAAATGCTTATCAGTTGAAGCGAGAGGATATCCTTGTATTTTCGAATAATCCCGCACAGACACATGAAAAGTATGGGGTGAAGACCGTCAACCTCTTTCAAAGAAGGAAAACCGATCCGATGAAGCTGATTGCCACGCTTATGCATCACAGGCCAATCATTCGCAAGCTGGATGTTCTATTGATCGGTGGCGGGGGCATTTTGATGGATCTTTATCGAAATAATCCGATCGTCTATGGTATGTACGCTTGGATGGCAAAGCGGACGAAGACACCCTACGTCGTGTACGGTGTTGGAGTTGGACCATTGACAACCATGTTTGGAAAAAAGATTATCAGATCCATTGCGAATGGAGCCAATGTTGTTACGGTTCGCGACCCCAAGTCAAAAGAATTATTACGTACAATCGGTGTCAATAAACCAATTCATGTCATTTCCGATCCCGCATTTTTTGTACCACTGCCGGAAAAGCCGGTCAAAGAACATGACGGTTTCCATATCGGGGTGACAGCTGTACCGTACTATAATAAAAGATATTGGCCAAAAGAAGATAAACAAAAATACAAGGATTATATAGATGGCATGGCCACTAATCTTGATAATCTGCTTGATGCCAATCAAAGCGCTACAGTGAATTTTTTTTCTACCAAGCACCCGCATGATACTGAGGTAACAAAAGAAATAATGGAATTAATGAAGCACAAACATCGCTGTACTGTCTGTGATCAAGGACTGAATCACCGTGAAATATTGGAATTTGTCAATCAACAGGATATGGTGATTGGAACAAGGCTGCATTCTTTGATTTTGGCGATTGTCACAAGGACACCGGTTATAGCTGTTTCATATCATCATAAAGTAAAGGATTTCATGGATGCTATTGACTGTGAAGATTATGTTATTCTCATAGAGGATATCAGAGGCGAGAAAGAATTTTTCTTACAAACGTATAGGAAGATGCGTAAAAATTGGGATACTGTATTAAACCGTTTTGAGACAATTGCATCCACGATGACAGAAAATGAACCAAAGGGCACAACGCTCCTCGAAAAGAACGATATCTTCAGACAATAACGACCTGAAGCTTGACAGGAAGTAGGTAAAAATGTTTAAAACCCGTTTTTTAAAATTGCTTGGTGCAATTACAATCATGAATATCATCGCCCGCTTGTTTGGCTTTGCTAGAGAAATAACAATCGGATATCAATATGGAACGAGTTATCGTGCGGATAGTATTATTACGGCATTTACGATTCCGAATTTTTTATATGTTGTTCTTGGAGGGGCAGTTACAACAGCGTTTATTTCGGTGTATAGTAAAATGAAGGGAACAATCAAGAATGATTTTGCCCAGAGTATTGTTACCATCCTTAGCATTTTAGTAGGGGTTATTACATTTTTACTTATGATTTTTCCGGAATTTTGGATGAAACTCTTCTTTGGGGGGATGTCTGAAGCAGCCCTGCATTTAACTGCAAGTTTATTCACTGTAACCGCTCCGGCTACGTTTTTCTTGGTGGTTTCCATGGCTTTTAGCGGAATTCATAATGTATATGAAAATTATCGGCTGACAACGTTCACCTCGCTATTATTTAATGCGGCCTATTTTATAATAGGGTTTGGGTTGACACCTTGGCTAAAAGAATATTCTTACGCATTGGGTGCCACAATTGGTTCTTTTTCCATGTTTGCGGTTTTAATATACCAAATTAAAAAACAACGCTTAATGCCATTGAAGTGGAAACTTGTAAAACTTCCTGAAACGAAGCGCTTTTTTTATCTCGTTTGGCCTATCGTCTTTGGCGGGGCTACCATGCAATTTTATCTTATCATCCAACGCATCTATGCAGCCGGTTTGAATAATGGTGCGATCGCTGCAATAAATTATGCTTCCAAGATGACACAACTTCCGCAAAGCGTATTAATGACCAGCGTAACGACGATTATTTATCCTTTACTGGCAAAGGCGGCGGGCGAAGGAGATTTTCACAAAATAAATGATGCCTATAGACGGGGATTTAGGTTGTTGACACTTGTACTGTTACCATCTACTATATGTATCTTTTTTTACGGGAAAGAAATTATTACCTTGATTTTTCAATACGGTAACTTTAGCCAAGATTCAACAAATATGACGTATCCTTTACTTCAGATTTTTTCTTTCTCTGTCTTCAGTTTGTCATTTAATACATACGTGACCAGATTTTTTTATGCTCTGGAAAACACTTTATTGCCGAATGTATTAAATGTTATATCGGTTTTTGGGATCAATATAGCAGTAATTACAATGTTTATTGACACCTTGGGGGCTGAGGCTGTTGCATTAGGGACAGTTATCAGTACGATTATAAATATGGTTCTCCTCGTCATTTTTGCCATGTTCAAGTATGATTTAAAGTTGTGCAATTGGCGTTTCGCAATTCATCTTGGATTATTTCTTACTGTCACGGTAATCGTTCTCTGGGGGATTTCCAGCTTGTTGGCAGGAATGGGGATTATTTCGCTACTGATTGGCGGGCTGATTACTTTATTACTTATACTTGGTGGATTGAAGTTTGTAAAGTAAATAATGGATTGCTATTAAACGGTACATATCCCCATGAATGATGAAAAATTGTGGATATATGGGAATGGAGTGTTACAGGTATGAAAGTATTATTCTTGGCCAGATATTTGCCGCAAACCGGATCAACAACGCATATTTACACACTTGCAAGGGGGTTAATGCAAAGAGGTCATGAAGTCTATTTAATGTCGTCAGGACCGGCAAACAATAAGGCGGCTATCAATATTTTTAACCAAATCAAAAAAGAAGGCATGAAGCATTATAAAGTATGCTTTCCCAACCATCCTAATTTTCATTTTTTGGGAAAGGTTATACAACTAGTAAAATATATAGCAGCTGTTCCAAGTGCATTACATGCCATCAAGAAAATAAAACCTGATATTGTCCATGTACATTACCCTGTGACTTCTTATATAGCCAAATTGTATAAAATGATTTCCGGGAAAAAATTTATCGTGACACATCATATTTCCGGTATCCCGAAACACCCACTTTACAAAAAGGCGGATTATGCTATCGCAATCAGCCGTGAATTAAAGGAAGAATTGATTGACAGATTTCATTATTCCGAACAACAGATTCGATTAATATTCAACGGCGTATCAAGAGATACATTCGACAAAGATGTGGATGAGCATGAAAAACAGAGGATTAAAGAGGAGTTAAAGCTTCCACATGATAAGCCGATTATTGGTTTTGCAGGAAGCATCAATTCCAGAAAAGGTGTGGATGTTTTACTGGCAGCTTGCAATTTGGTGAAAAAAGATTTTCATATTGTATTATTGGGAGATGGAGATAAAGAATGGATCCATGCATTGATTAAAAAAAACAATTTGAGTGAAAAAATATCCATCTTTCCATTTCAAGATCCACTCCCGTTCTACGCTATCTTTGATATTTTTGTATTGCCATCGCGCAAAGAAGGATTTCCACTTGTTCCAATTGAAGCGATGATGATGGGCACGCCCGTCATCAGAAGTAATGTTGAAGGAGCGTCTGACCAAATCGAAAGTGGTTACAATGGGTATATATTTGATAATGAGAATTCGAATATGTTGGCAGAGCAGATAGATTCTTTACTTGAAAATGAAAAGTTAAGGGTTGAAATGGGAAACAATGCCAAAAACCTTGCGCGAAGCAAGTTTACGGAAAAAAATATGATAAATCAATTGTTAAATCTTTATCAAGAAATAAAGTGAAACTTCATGCAGTGGGGGTTTTTCTTTCTTCTCCACTGATGAAGTAATGAACTCGGGTTAAGGCCGCCACATCCTACGGCTGCGATTACTCGCCCCACCGAAAACCATCGTGGCAACATCCGAGTGGCCAACGTCCTGTTGGCTCGAACCAATCAGGCGTTTGACTTTCTGTTGCCCCCTACTTATTATTTTGCATCTGATCTGCAAAGATGGAAGCGGGGGTCTACTGCGATAAACGAAGTTACTTCGTAGGGTGTAGTGGTGCATTACCGAAAGCGTTAGCAATATTGATCGTTATTTTAAAATATACGTGTGAAGGATTTTAGGGATGAAACGTAATAATCATTATAGTCCATTATTTACAGCCATATTATTTATTTTGCTTTGTATAAATACGATTCAGCGTACAAGATACAAGGAATTTTTTAGTGTGAGTGATTATAGTATCGTACTTACCGGTCTTCTGATGTTTGCTGCTTTAATTGGTGGATGGGCACTGAAAAATAAATATGACATTCCATTAAAAGAAATTTGCTTTTCTTTGATTTTGATGCTGCTAACGTTCTCCATAGGCTTTTACAACAGCGAATATATGGATGGCTTTGTTTTCTTGCAGCTGGTCTTGCTCATTATTTTTATTTTGGGCTCCGTTTGTAAGAAATGGTCTGAAAATGACGCAACGGCTGCCGGCTTTGTTATTGGAATTGTTGTATTGCTGCTTTGTGTTCATTGGATATGGACAGGTTTTCAAATGCATGGTTTTAAAAGTATTTTTCGTAATGAAAACTATCTTGGTGTGCTATTGTTTTCCGTGCTTTATTTCCAAATTTTATCCATTAAATACAGTAAAAACCTGGTGATTCGAATTTTATTTGCTGCGGCGGCAGTGATGAATATTGTTTTGTTATTTGCAACGGGAACCAGGGCGGCAATGGCAGGTTTATTTATTGCCGTTATATCTTGGGCGATAGTCAAACAATTTCAACGTATATTCCCATACTTATTTTATATTATCATGATTGGAAATTTCGTATTCGTCGCTATATATATTGGACTTAAAAATTCGCTGGTTGGTGATTGGCTGAATAGTGCCAGCATGCTGTTGTTCGATAAAAACCTATTTTCAGGCAGAGGTGAGATTTGGGATATTGTGATTCATACGATTCTTCAAAAGCCGTGGCTGGGATATGGAACAGGTGTGAGTGCCTCGGATGTTTCGGCTTCGCAACTGACAGCACACAATATGTATTTGCAAATCACACTTGAATTGGGCTTGGTGGGATTAATTGTCCTGTTTATTTTATTGCTGAGCATATGGCGGGGATTAATGAGAAAAATGGATAGTTTTGCAGCGAAGTGGTCTGCATGCTTTATGTTGGGAATATTGGTATATGAATCATTCGAGCTTACCTTGTTTGAAAATAATTTTTCGGTCGCCTTTTTTCAGTGGCTGGTGATGGCTTTTGGAATTGGCTTTAGAAAAGAAAACGATAGAAGTGTGAATTGGAAAATGAAATTTTAAAGGAATATTGATGCAGCCGATCCTGATTTGAAGTCATATGGATTGGCTTCTTTTTGTCGGTGAAAAGTCGCTATTTTAAATACAATTTTGGTGTTATAATAAACTGTATGTGAATTTTTTGTCGGTAAAGAAAGTATAAAATTGGGCTGTATTCATGTCAGTTGCTATGACTGCCACGTCCGGATCCAGCGCCCAGCAACTAGCAAAGTTTTTAGATGGGACGAGTAACCGCAGCCCCAAAGTGTTCCAGTTTGTACGTTGCTACTACGCACAGGACGTGCTAGTACAGGCGTTGCGACAAAAGCTCTTCGATGGGACGAATAATCGCAGTCCCAGGACGTCGCGCTTTTAGCCTGTAAGGGCGCTTGCGCCTTTGTTCTTAGCCGGCAATATTTGTTGGAAAGGAAATGATGAAATGACATATAGAACCAGGTTGATTCTTCTTATTCTCATGGATTCAATCATCGTCAGCATGGCTATATTTGTTGCTGCATGGATTGCATATCCTTTTGAACCTGTTATCCATACGTCATCGTTAATTATAAGTGCAATAGCTTTACTCATATTCCACCATATTTTTGCTTTTAAGTATCATTTGTACAATAAAGTTTGGTCCTTTGCCAGTGTTGGCGAGCTGACTGCTATTGTCAAGGCAGTGACATTGTCTATTATCGGGACAGCTGTCGTGCAATATCTTGCCAGTGGATTTGTCATTTATAAGCGTGCTTTGCTCGTAACCTGGATGCTACATATACTTATGATTGGCGGTTCCCGCTTTATTTGGCGCGTTCTGCGTGATAAGTATATCCAAAAACCAAAAGATAAAAAACGTACATTAATCATCGGTGCTGGTTCAACTGGTGCAATGATCGTAAAGCATATGAGAGGTCAAAGTAATTCAGGTTTGTTACCTGTGGGATTCGTGGATGACAATCCCTCCAAACAAAAAATGCACCTGTACGATTTACCCATACTTGGGAAGCTGAAGGATATTGATTCTGTGATTAAAAATCATCATATCGAACAAGCCGTTATTGCAATTCCTTCCCTACCCAATAATATATTGCATGAAATTGTAAAAACATGTAACCAGCAGAAGGTGAAAACGCAAATGATTCCGAGCATAGAGGACCTGATGACCGGAAAAATCGCGGTGAGTCATTTGAAGGATATTGAAGTAGAGGATTTACTTGGAAGAGAACCAGTGGAGCTGGATATTCAAGCTATTTCCGAATATGTAACAGGAAATACGGTAATGATTACCGGCGCCGGAGGTTCCATAGGATCGGAGATATGCCGGCAACTGATGCGTTTCACCCCGAAAAAAATGATACTCGTTGGACATGGCGAATTCAGCATTTATTCGATAGAAATGGAACTGCGGGAAAAATTCGGCGAAATGGGAATTGAAATATTTCCTATCATTGGAGATGTACAAGACCGATTCCGGATGTTTGAGATTGTGGAGAAGTATAGACCAGCAATTATCTATCATGCCGCAGCACATAAGCATGTACCGTTAATGGAATACAACCCGCGAGAAGCGGTTAAAAACAATGTGATTGGAACAAAAAATGTTGCAGAAGCTGCGGATGTTTTTGGCGTGAAAACTTTTGTGCTTATTTCTTCTGATAAGGCGGTAAACCCTACGAATGTAATGGGTGCGACGAAGCGTTTGGCGGAGATGGTTATTCAGAACATGAATAATACAAGTCATACAAAATTTGTAGCGGTTCGTTTCGGAAACGTATTGGGCAGTCGCGGCAGTGTCATTCCTTTATTTAAGAAACAGATTGAAAAAGGGGGCCCTGTTACAGTCACTGATGCGGAGATGACGCGTTACTTTATGACTATTCCCGAAGCCTCCAGGTTGGTCATTCAGGCAGGCACGTTAGCCAAAGGAGGAGAAATTTTCGTACTGGATATGGGAGAGCCAATCAAAATAATTGATTTGGCGAGAAATCTAATCCACCTATCCGGTTTTACAGAGAAAGAAATTCCAATCAAAATAACTGGTATCAGGCCGGGTGAAAAAATGTTTGAGGAATTATTGAATGAGAACGAAATTCTTCCTGGAGAAGTCTACGATAAAATATATGTTGGCAGGACGAATGAAGCGAATCCCGATAAGCTGGTAGATTTTATGAATAAATTTGACGATTTATCCGATGAAAAATTGAAAGACGAATTGATGAAAATTATTTACGATGATAACGAATTGCATGCGAGGACCGCTGAGCAATAATTCATTACAATACAACAATAGTAGAACGGGGAAATATCGAATGAAAATTTGTTATTTGGCAGGGGCTTCGTCGATTCATACCGTAAGATGGGTAAATGCAATGGCTGAGCGAGGACATATTGTTCATCTCATTACAATGCACCCGGATCAATTGGACAGAATCGATGAAAGAGTTACGATGCACATTTTGAAAGTTCCTGCCCCATTTGGCTACTATATGAATATATTCGAGACAAAAATACTTTTTAAAAAAATCAAACCCGATTTACTTCATGTCCATTACGCAAGTGGATATGGCACGTTGGCAAGACTAGTCCGTTTCTCTCCGCTGTTGCTATCTGTGTGGGGAAGTGATGTATACCTTTTCCCTTATAAAAGCAACAGGAATGAGCAAATAGTACGAAAAAACTTGGCAGGGGCTTCAAGAATTACAGCCACTGGGCATGCTCTAAAGAAACAGACAGAAAAATTTATATCAGCACCAATTGATATCGTACCTTTTGGTATTGATTTAGATAAGTTTAAACCAATGGAAGTGAAAGATAAACAAAAAGAGGCAATTGTCATTGGTACAGTGAAGAGAATGAAGCATATCTATGGGATTGATTTATTAATAAAATCCGTTGCAAAATTGGTTAAGTATTTACAAGAGAACCGATATAATGAAATTGCTAATAGAATAAAACTACTGATTGTTGGTGATGGACCGGAATTGACAGAACTCCAACAATTGGCTGATGAACAAGGAATTGGTGATATTACCGAATTTGTTGGGGCAGTTCCCAATGAGCAAGTACCCGTTTTTATTAACCAATTGGATATTTACTGCGCATTTAGCAGGAGCGAAAGTTTTGGTGTTGCTGTTTTGGAAGCATCGGCTTGCGCAGTCCCGGTTGTTGTAAGCAATGTAGGGGGACTCCCGGAGGTTGTACAACATGGTAAGACCGGGTACATCGTTGACATCGATGTTATGGATGAAATGGTAGAAAAACTATTTAAGTTAGTCATCGACAAAAATAAAAGAAATGAATTTGGGCGAAACGGCCGCAGTTTCGTTCAAAGTAATTATGAATGGGATCATAACGTTACACAGATGGAAAATATATATTTGCAAATGCAATAGTCCAATGGAAGAAAGGCCAGGTTTCTAAATGAAAAAAAAGATTTGGATCATGAACCACTATGCAACGGATAGTTTTTACAATAAAGGAGGCCGTCATTACTGGTTTGCTGAAAATTTGATTAAAAAAGGCTATGATCCGGTTATTTTTTGTGCAAGTACAAGACATAATTCCAACGATACCATTCAGATAAATAATGGGAAGTACGCTATGAAGGACAGTGATGGAATTCCGTTTGTTTTTGTTAAAACCACCCCATATGAAGATAATGGGTTTAGTAGAATAAAAAATATGGTTGGATTCTACAAAAACATGTTCCCAGTTGCGAAAGAGTATGTAAAAACGAATGGCAAACCGGATGTTATACTAGCCTCCAGTGTTCATCCACTCACGCTTGTAGCAGGAATCAAGTTGGCCAAAAAATTTGATGTTCCTTGTATTTGTGAAGTCAGGGACCTATGGCCGGAAAGCATTGTTGCTTATGGCATGTTAAAAAGGAACAGTTTCATTGCTAAATTGCTATATAGGGGAGAAAGGTGGATATATAAAAAAGCTGACGCTATTATCATGACATGGGAAGGCGGCAAGGATTATATCATTGAAAGTGGTTGGGAAAATGCAGTTGACATTGATAAAGTTTTTCATATTAGCAATGGGATTATTATGGATGCTTTTGATAGGAACAGCGAAAAATTTTATCAAGAAGATAGGCAATTGGATGACAATCTATATAAGAATATCGTATATACCGGTTCCATACGTAAAGTGAATAATCTTGGTCTATTACTTGATGCCGCAAAGATCATTCAAGAAAAAGGAATGAACGAAATCCGTTTTCTTATTTATGGCGCTGGTAATGAATTGGAAACACTCGTAAATAGATGTGAACAAGAAAATATCACAAATGTGGTTTTTAAAGGGCAAGTAGATAAAAAGTATGTTCCCGGTATCCTCAAGCGTTCATATGCAAACATCCTTCATAATTCCAGCACTTCCCTGGACAAATATGGACAAAGCCAAAATAAGCTATTCGAATATCTAGCTGCTGGTAAATGTGTTATCCAAACCTATACCACGGGTTACAGTATTTGTGAAAAATACAGATGCGGAATCACCGCACCGATACAAAATCCGCGTGAAATTGCGTCGGTAGTGATGGAAGCATGCAGTGATGAAGAGAAGGTTCGTTTGATGGGGAAAAACGCACGAGAAGCTGCTTGCGATTTTGATTTTAATAGATTGACGGATAAATTAATTGACATTGTGGAAAACGTGCGAAAGTGAGGATCACTGATGAGTTTGTATGAAAAAATAATAAACGGGGAAGAAAAAATTTCCGTTATTGGATTAGGGTACGTTGGAATCCCATTAGCCGTGTCGTTTGCAAAAAAAGCTGATGTGATAGGCTATGATCTGGATAAGGAAAAGATTTCACTTTACAAGTCGGGTATCGATCCGACTAATGAGGTTGGTAACGAGGCCATAAAGGATACGACAGTTTTTTTTACAAGTAAGGAAGCTGATCTACAGCAAGCAAAATTTCATATAGTTGCTGTTCCCACTCCAATTAATTCGGATAAAACACCAGACCTTTCCCCTGTAGAAAAGGCAAGTGAGACAGTGGGAAGAAACCTTTCCAATGGTTCTATTGTTGTTTATGAATCTACGGTTTACCCGGGGGTTACAGAGGATATATGCATACCAATTCTTGAAAGGGAATCCGGGCTTGTTTGTGGTGTCGATTTTAAAGTAGGCTACTCACCGGAGCGGATAAATCCGGGGGATAGGGTTCATACGTTGGAAAATATCATTAAAATTGTTTCAGGTATGGATGAGGTTACTTTGGAAGAAGTAGCCAAAACGTATGAGTTGGTTATAAAATCGGTCCATCGCGTAGGAGAAATTAAAGTCGCTGAGGCCGCCAAGGTTGTTGAAAATAGTCAGCGGGATATTAACATTGCTTTCATGAATGAACTCGCAATGGTCTTTGATCGTATGGGTATCGATACGAAAGATGTAATTGATGCGATGAACACAAAATGGAATGCATTAAAATTTTCTCCCGGACTAGTTGGCGGTCACTGCATTGGTGTGGATCCTTATTACTTTGTTTATGAGGCTGAGAAATTGGGATATCACAGTCAAATTGTCCTCGCTGGAAGAAAAATCAACGATGGGATGGGAGAATTTATAGCGGATGCGATTATTAAAGAACTGATTCTGGCTAACAAAGTAGTAAAACAAGCGAAAGTGGCTATTTTGGGAATTACGTTTAAAGAAAATTGTCCCGACATAAGAAATACGAAGGTCATGGATATCATTCATTCATTAAGGGAGTACACAATTGATCCGATGGTTGTCGATCCTTACGCCGATTCATCAGCTGCAATGAACGAATATGGTATTACATTACACAACATGGAAGATGTTACAGATGTTGATTGTGTTGTGATTGCTGTGGCACATCATGAATTTAGGAATATGGGATTGGACAAGTTAGATACCTTATTCGGTAAATTCAAAAATAAAGAAAAGGTAATCATTGACGTGAAAAGTATTTTGGATAAAGGGGAAATCGAGAAGAGAGGTTATCGTTATTGGCGGCTTTAAAAAAATATAAGCCTGAAAAACGTGGATGTTTTTCAGGCTTGTTTTTTGGTTAGTAGCAGGTATGAAATTAGGGCTGTATGACAGCTGCGGTCCGGCGACTCTGGAGCGTAATGACAGTCCAATAGTTTCGCAGAAGGCGCTTGTGTTTCGGTCTTTCAATGAGCAATAAGAGAAAAAATTTCATTCAAATGGTGAATGGAATAGTTTTCCCGGATATCATGCAAGTAGTTTTTATTTGCATGTACGCCATTTCGCTCGATTTTAATCGTTTTGATCGGATAAATGAAGCTAATATAAAAATCCTTCTCGGGATTATCCCCAATGTAACACATTTCATCAAATTCGACACCAAGCTTCTCTTTCATTAATGAAAATGCCAACGGATGCGGCTTCCAATATTCCCCTTTTTCACCAAGTTCATCCGTAACTATGATTTCATCAAAATAGCAGGAAGCCTTTAAAGCATTCAATTTTTGCCGCTGGGCACTGGCGTAGCCGTCTGTTATAATCCCGGTTTTGATTTTTTTCTTTTTCATCATATCCAAGCAAGGAAGCACGTCATCAAAAAATGCGATTTCCGGCGGATGGTTGCGATACGCACATACCAAATCCTTTATCGTGTCGTTTGTGTAGTCCAGATTTAACTCCTCAAATAAACGGTTAAACACGTTTTTCGGACTTTTCCTGAATAATGCAATAAGCAGTTGATATATTTGTTCTTTTTCTTTACCAAGCTTTTTTGTCAACAGTTTGGCTACATGCAGATAACCGCTTTCTATATATTTTTTTTCGGATACTAATGTATCATCCAAGTCGAATATGACCGCTTTTATTTCTGTCATTCAACCAGCTCCATGTTTTCGTTTAAGCATATACTGCGGTCATACCGTAGAAAAGTAAGATCGTCCATGTAGTTTTCATTGTATTGTAATTTTTCTCCTTTAAGTAAGCGATACAAGTTTTCACATGAATCGGCACCGCTTTGGATGCTCATGGGCGCTCCACCGCCGAAACGGGGATTAATTTCAATGTATTTGATGCCATTCACTGTTTTCATAAGCTGAACCGTAATATGACCAATCGGTTTGAGTACGTGCATTAAGTTACGTATATCCTCAATGATTTCGGGATCTTTTATGATTTTTCCTTTTGAAATCTCACCGCTTCTGGTTGCAATTCTTAAACGCGGAACTATGGTAACAATGGAGCTTTCAAAGTCCAAAAATACATCGACGGTATACTCATCGCCTTCAATAAATTCCTGAACAATTGGATTGGCAATAACATTTTTGTATGTTTTTAACTCATCCGGATTGTTTACGATGAACGTATTAACACTTGAGCTTCCGGATTTTGGTTTGATAAATGCGGGAAAACGAACTTTACCCTGTTGTATTTCTTCTTCCGTGTACAATTTTGGCATACCGAACCCATGCTTTTCCATGAAGGTTTGGGTACGTATTTTATCTCTGCATATTTGGATAATCGTTGGATCGGATATAAGCAAGGTTGCATTCGTTTTTTCTTCTATCTTTTGCTTGTTATCGGCAAGCAAAAGCAAATCCGTATCTATTGTAGGGACGATAAGCGAAATATTTTCCTTGTTGCATATATCGATAATAGAAGAAATATAATCAGCATCCGCTATTTTCGGAAGTTTGTACGATTTGTCTGCAAAATAAAGTGCCGGAGCCGTGAGGGAGCAATCCCCGGCCACAATATGACTTTTGATACCCAGTTTTTTTGCGGCATTCTGAAAGCATTGCAGCAGTTCTACGCGTCTTCCTGCACTTAAAATAAAAATATTAATTTCCTTCATTGTTGTCATCCACCTTACTTCCTTTAAATTGTTCCATTGTTGCAGCAGTTTTGGAATGGATACCTTCTTTCAAAAAAACTTTTTTTACCGTAGAAATAAGAATCAGACAATCACCAATAAATGTAATTCGCTCTGTGTATTTTATGTCCAGCTTAAACTTTTCTTCCCATGATATCGCATTTCTTCCGTTAATCTGCGCCAAACCGGTTAGCCCGGGCCTGACTGTATGACGTTTCCTTTGTGTTTCATTGTATAAATCCAGATATTCAACCAGTAATGGTCTTGGTCCGACAAACGACATTTCCCCTTTAAGAATGTTAAATAGTTCCGGTAATTCGTCAAGTGATGTAGCACGCAGAAACTTGCCGAATTTTGTTAGCCTTTTACTGTCATCAAGCAATTCGCCATTTTCATCGGTTTCATTTGTCATTGTTCTGAATTTGTACATTGTAAAAATTTTCTCGTTCAAGCCGGGTCTTTTTTGTTTAAACAGTATTGGGCTGCCAAGTTTATATTTTACTAGAATAGCCACCACAATTAAAACGGGGCTGAGTATAATGGTTGCGAGCAAAGCAAAAAGAAAATCAAGCGGTCTTTTAAAAAAGCTCGCATAAATGCTTAAGGAACCTGTATTTTTCATTAATTTTACACAACCTTCGTCCAAGCAGGTAAAATGATATCTAAACCATTTTATCATAATTGGCACCGTTTATTTAGAGAAAATTTTTATTCTCCCTTTAGGCCACAAGATATGCGTGAAGTAATGTTGTTCATGAGAGGGATGAACGACAAATTATTGGTGAATCGCCATTAAAATGTCGTTCATAAAGGGGCTGAACGTTATTTGGTAAAAAGAGGCTAGGTGAAGTATTCGACAAGTCGTGTAAAGTATTCGACAAAAGCTGGAAAGTATTCGACAACCCCCGGAAAGTAAATGCAGCTTGCTCGATAGTGAACAAAGATCACACACCTAAATGCAACCGCCATATTTGGCAAAGCGTCTAGCTTTTTTACTTTCGATCTTTCAACAAGGTACCTTTAGTTGCTGCTAATGGGTTTATCGCACCTCTCCATTTTTTTCGAATTGCCCTAGTTACTGATTGGAACAACGCCCAATTATAAGCAAAAAATACCACCATACCAACACCCCCACAAACAGTCAAGACAGCCTGTGGCAGGAAAAATGGCAGCATGATTGCCGCTAGCATGAGCGGAAATAGAACAAGCATGTCTTTTCGCGGCAGGCTAATTTGGAAATAGGCATTTGCCTTACGTACACGTATTATCCACGTTGCCAAAAAGGCGGCAACAGTGGAGGCAGTGACGGCGTATAAGCCAAAGGGGCGTATAAACAGTAAATTCAGCAGGATGTTGATCATCGCTCCGATAATGGACGTTGTTAAAATGACTGTTGTTTTTTTCGCACCATGATAGCCTGCAGCCCAAAATAATGCGAATGCATGAAATACCGTTCCCAACAGCAAAATACCGACATATTTCCAGGAAACGTAGAAAGTATCCGATACAGCCAAAGCGAGAATTGGTTTGGAAAACAGAACAATACAGATAAATGCAGTGGCCATCAAACGGAAAAAATGTTTGAAGACGGCGGTGTAATAGGCATTTTTCTCCTTGGTTTGAAAGGCTAAAATGGCATGATCTTTCCATGCCAACGCAAAGACAGTATTCACCATCAGCAATATGGCGGGTATTTTATTGGCAAGTGCATAAATGCCGTTTGCTTCCAGTCCAAGAAATCCGGTGATGAAATAGCGATCGGACATGGTCATCAGCCACCAGCTTGCTGCACCCGGAATAATCGGAATCGCATAAATAAGAAATGCCTTTAATGTTTGCTTGGAATATGCTTGCAGAGCTATGTACTGATGAAATCGCAGTTTCCACCACGCAAAGGCAGCAACACAGCAGCCAGCAAAAATATTCGCGTAAAAAAATGCTTCCACGCGCAAATGCAGCGCGAACATCAAAAACAAAATAGCGACAAGGCTTAGTATCGTTTGCATGATGCCCATTCCGGCAAACAGCTTGTTGCGGTGCAGTCCGCGTGCACATTGCTGCAAGAAACTAGTGGCAATGATCACATGCAAGTAAGCGAGTGCCAGCCAGCCATACGGAATGGAGACAAATGAAAATACAATGATTGCAACCATATCCAGAAGAATCAAGTTGCAAATAATACGGAAAAGTCCGGTCGTGATAAGAACTTGGTGACGTCGTGTGTCTTCTTCAACCAGTAGCCAACGATAAACGGCTGAAACGAGTTCAAAGGTGACGAAAGGAGAAAACAAGGTAGCGGTGGTAACCATGACATCCCAGTACCCAAATTCAGTGGCGGTGAAATAATACGTGTAGAGAGGCAGCATTAAAAAGGTCAGGATGCCGGAACCGAAGTTGGCTATGCCATATAGCATCGTGTCGTTGACAAGTTTTCTTGTTTCCATCACTGCTCCTCCCTTGGCTATGGCCGTGAAGCCGCTGTTGATTATTCTTCCTGTAAAAATGCATCAAGCATGGCAAAATGGTTTTGTGCCTGTTGTCTCTGCTTACCAATGTCTGGGGCACCATCCGTCATTTGTTTGAGAATAGTTGTCGGTTCCAAAGCCTGCAATTGTTCAAAATCGACAGAGGAGCCGGTAAATCCGATGTCGTCCATTACATTGGTCATCTTTTTGCTGTAAATAATCGGAAATACCGGTTTTTCCAATACCCAGCCGACGATCATTGCGTGAAATCGGGATGCAATAATGATACTGGCCTGATTCAGTAATCGTATTGTTTCAGCGGGATTTGATTGATGTACATATGTGGAAATATCGCTCATATACGTTTCGGGAATTCCGGAAGTAATGCTTTGCATTGCCAACTCATCCCCTTCATAGCTGCAAAATGCTGCAAAGGTAACCGCAAAACCGGCATGGATAAAATAGATTGCGATTTCACGCATTTTTTCATAATAAATATCGTCAAAAGCAGCCAAATGCGGGCGAATGGAAGGCTTAATGACAGAAATAACCAGTTTCGGTCGTGCATTTATTGGCTGTGCCTGCCCGGCGGATTGTTCAGGCACAGGAAGTGAAAATACAATATCCGGTGCTGCCCGTACATTTTCCAACGTGGCAAACAAATGATAGGAATAGGTTTCCCGAAAACAAATATCGGTATAAGTCGCAAATAGTTGCTTGTATTTCTGGTAAAATAGCTTCTGTTGAAATGGCCCAAAATTGGAACCGAGCAGGAAAAAGGCCATGCTTGCTTTTCTTATGTCTGCTGTTTTTTGCCATTCAGCGTGCCAATGCTTTGTTTCCATAAACAGGGAACCGCCGATTTGGACTACTGCATCGCATTTTTTTGCCAGGTGCAGCAATGGCTGTGCTGTTTTGATGAACCGGCTTCCGATAGTGTTTACTGCTTTGGCAGGGTATGTATCGTTTGGGATAATGGTGAGGTTACGCAGGCCGGAAAATGTGCGTTTGTATGCTTTTGGCGCATACAGATAGAAGGATGTTTGCGGGTAGCGCTCACAAAGTATTTGGATAAATAAATCATCACCAAAATTAAAATGGGTATAGGCATGAATCAGCACCTTTTTCATGGAATCATCCTTTATAAAGTAAAACTTCAATCAGTCCGCGATAAAATAATCGGATCAGCACCCTTTTCCTTTTGCCTGCCCAAATGAGCAAGTCGTTACCGTGCTTGTATTTTCTTCAGCATGGCGAATACGGGAGCCATTTGCCTCTTTAGCAATTGTTTTGTCTTAAAGAATGAATACAGACCGTACAGGAATCGCATTTTTAACATCGAACCAACAAGCTTTTCCTGCATCCCTTCATTAAAATAATCTATTGTCTGCTTTACTTCTTCATCACGCATTATTTCTGCAATGGCATGCTTTTTTTCTCTTGCGGTCAACGTGCTGTGCGGATGAAACAAATTATTGATTGCATTGACGATACCGGTAGCGTGAATCATATGGAGATATTGCTTGTTTGCACCTTTATATGCCTGATTAGCAAGCAAAAAATATTTCACCTGCTGGTACAGCATTTGCTGGTTGCTAAGATAATGCCTTTTGAAGCGGCGTGACAAGGAGTTGTCTCTAACAGCCGTATAATTGTACAGAACTTGCGGAATCACTTGCACGCGTTTGCATTGATGAATGTAGGCTAAATTAAAAAGCAAATCTTCTCCCAAATCAAGATGTCCCTGAAATTTAAGCCGATGTTCTTGAATGATGTTATTACGATATAGTTTATTGCATGGCGATGGCAGCAATATGTCTTTATATAATGCCCCAATATGCGCCATAAAATCCTTCTTTGGATAGCTTCCTGCGATATGCGGGACACGCGTTTCCGTATAAAATTTATTCGCCGCAATTGCGATATTGCGGTAGCCGCAAATGACAAGGTCTGTCGATTTGTCCATTGCATCAACAAGTGTTTCTGTCATGTCTATATCCAAATAATCATCCGCATCGACAAATTGGATGAATGCTCCGTTGGCATGTGACAAGCCGAGATTTCTTGCATGGGATGCCCCGGCGTTTTCCTGATGGAGTACAGTAATTCGCTTATCGGACGCAGCAAATAACTCACAAACGGAAAGCGAATCATCAGTGGAACCATCGTCGATAAGAAGAATTTGCAAATATGGATATGTTTGATTTCGAATGCTGTCGATGCAGTTTGGCAGGTGTGGTGCAGCATTGTAAATCGGCACAATGATGGTCACCAATGGGGAAATTTTCATGCAAAAGCACTCCTTTTTAAGACGATGGTGGTGCGGTTTGGGCAGTCGCATACCTGCGCGGGCTTTACAACCAACACAAGACCAGCCCGCAGCCCGGATGCTATGTCTTTTCGGATTTTACATACGTTCCACTTAGAATCATTAAAAGAATTGCGACATAGCTCATCACAGCGGGGGCAAGCAACACATGCCCCGCGAGAAAAGAGATCCCCAAACACATTGCTACTGTCAGTAAAAGTACGGATTTCTCAACGGTTAGCGGAAAACGGACAAGCTTGACCGCCAAATAGATCATTGGAAAAAACAGCAAAAGCGTTCCGATAATGCCGTAGCCGAAAAACAAATCAAAGAAATCCATCTCAATTAATTTTGGCGCATCCGCATAATCCCCCGCATAACCAAGCCCAAACAGTTTTCTTGCTGGTACAGCTGCACCGTAATCATTGTACGTTTCCTGAAAATAAACATCACGTGCACTGAGCACTCGCTGCAGCAGCGGGTTGGTTATTAGCGGATCACCTTTTTCCGCTTCGGGGTTGCGGACCGGCAGCGGGGCTTCGGTATCCGGCTGCAGATGCTTGGGCGCAGTGGACGCCGGGGTATATGGAATCAGCAATACAAAAAGCATACCGACAAGCAACAATTGCAAAAGACGCCGCTCCCGCCAAAAAAAGAAGCGCGTGCGAATCAACAACGCCGCACCATAAAAAAGCAACAGCAATATCCCGCCGGCATACGCCGTTTTGGTCCCAACCATCGGAATCATGCTTACCATCAGTAGAAATGCCAGCCAGTCGGTCCATATTGGATGACCCTGATTTCTGGTGGCTTTTGCATTTTCAAACACATTCAGCATGCTTAAAGCCAACAGAACGATAACGGTTACGCTTAATTCGTTTGCGGAATAAAACCATCCGGAAAATCCTGGTTTGACGTATGTATAACTGTTGATGCTTGTACCTGTTAGCACTGCGATCCAATAAGTGACTCCGACAATCAGGCTGACGATAGTGACAGCCTGATACAGCAACGCATTGATAGCGATTTTTCGGAGATACCACATGATTACTGTATACAGCAGGGTAAGATAGTAAGCTGTTTTGAAAGCAAAATTGACCTCTGCAAAAAAGAAAATATTTGGCTTGCCGACGACTGTTATCATCAGCATTGCCACAATGGCGGCGTACGATAACAAAAAGAAAGGAAGAAATCCCCGCTTTTCTTTCCAAAAATAAAACAGCAAATAGAAAAACAGGAAAACCATCAATATCATTTTAAACAATGCACCGAGCGAAATGGCTGCATTGGCATATTTAGTTGTCAGTGATGTGATCAGGTCGATCACAGGCTGTAAAATAATCAGCACAAAAATCCATCGATTACGTTTTTGCTCCACAGCATTTCCCCCGTGTATAGATGATAGACATGTATACGTTTAAGCGTATAAGCGTTAATTAGTATGATTCATTCCCCGGCGTCTCATGCATCCAAAATCTGTTGGGGCGTTCACTGCTGTTGATTAAAATTGCATCCGCTTTGGCAAAATAGGGATAAGGCGAAACTTCATTTGGTAGGGATTCAGTTTCGCCCCTACTGACGAGGTAATGAATTCGGGTTGAAACCGCCACATCCTGGGGCTGCGATTACTCGCCCCACGAAAACCATTTGGGACTGCGGTTACGCTTCCCACCGAAAACCATCGTGGCAACACCCGAGTGACCAACGTCCTGTTGGCCGAACCAATCGGGCTTTTGACTTTCTGTTGACTCCCATCCTCGATTGAAGTGGCGGGTCATACAGCCAGTTAATACGCGATAAAAACTTTGTCAAAAAAGGTGGAAAACATGAGACGACGGATATTGCACTTAAATGCAGGCAATGAAACCGGCGGCGGAATGCATCATATCGTTTCACTTTTGAATGAATTCAGCCGTGAGGAATTTGTGCTTGGTGTGCTGGAAAAAGGGGAGCTGGAGAAACGGGCAAAGGCATTGCACATCAATACCGTCCATTTTTCGAAAAAACGATTCCCCCTTGCATCACTGCGACAAATAAAAAAATACATGCAGCAGGAAAATATACATATCATTCATTCGCATGGACCCAGGGCAAATGTATTTGCTAATGCATTGCGTAGGCGGGCGAATTTTCGCTGGATTGTCACGATGCATAGCAATCCACAACATGACTTTTCCGGCAAGGGAATCCGCGGCAAGCTGTTGGAACAACTTCATATGCATGCGTTGCGCCGGGCGGATCGAATCATCTTGGTCTCGGAAGATTTACGTAAAAAAATGGCATTACGCGGTTTAGACAAAAATAGAATGATTACAGCCAGGAACGGAATTGATTTCAAGGAAAAGATAACGATGCAAGTGCAAAAAGAGGATTTCGGTATCGGTGAAAATGATTTTATTTTTTTGATGGTGGCAAGACTCGTCCCTGTAAAAGATCATGCACTGGCATTGCGCGCGTTTGCAAAAGTATGCAAACTCCGCGGCGGCTGTCATCTGCTTTTGGCTGGTGATGGCCAGGAGAAAGACAGGTTGCAGCGGCTCACCGAGCAATTGGGGATCGCAAGTTTTGTGCATTTTCTTGGCGAGCGGGAAGATGTCCATGCATTATATAAGCTGGCAAATATTACACTACTGACCTCAAAGAGCGAAGGATTTCCACTCGTACTGCTGGAATCGGCACGTGCCAAAACACCTGCCATTGCCACAAACGTTGGCGGTATTGCGGAAATAATACCCGATGCAGCACATGGCTGGGTGGTGACAGCCGGTGATGCGGCATCTATTTGCGAAGCGATGCAAGAGGCGATAATTTTTGAAGAACAGGGTAGGCTACAATCGATGGGAGAAAAATTTTATCAACATGCTTCCCATCATTTTTCGGTGGAGAAATTCGCCAATAAGATATATAATGTGTATAATACGATGTAATAATGGGCATGCTATTAAGTTTGTTTTGTTGGTAGTGGCTTTCCAAGAGAGGTGATCGACAGAATGGTTAGGATTGCTTTGTTGGCCTTCTTAACATTGCTGACGTCGTTAATCATTACACCGATGTTAATTCACATCATTAAAAAATGGAATATAACGGATAAGCCCAATTTACGAAAAATCCATACAAACCCTATCCCGACATTGGGTGGACTGGCTATCTTCGCAAGCTTTCTGATTGGATTGCTTATCTTACAGCCGGAAAATGCTTATCACATGGCAATTGTTGCCGGAGCTTTTATCATCATCATCGTCGGTGTTATCGACGATTTATTTGAGCTATCGCCTAAGACCAAACTTGCCGGTCAACTTGTAGCGGCTCTATTGGTTGTGTTTTGGGGCGGTTTGCAAGTGTCGTTTATCAACCTGCCTTTTGGCGGCACGTTGGAATTCGGACTGTTTAGCTCCATTATTACCATTTTATGGATTGTAGGCATCACCAATGCAATCAATTTAATTGACGGACTTGATGGCCTGGCTGCAGGCGTTTCGGCGATTGCACTATTAACCATCGCCGGTATGGCATTGATGATGCAGAATGTATACGTTTTTACGATGGCATTGATTTTATTTTTCAGCACGGCAGGATTTTTGCGTTACAATTTTCATCCCGCGAAAATTTTTATGGGGGATACCGGCGCGTTATTTCTTGGTTACATGATTTCGGTCCTTTCCTTGCTCGGTTTCAAAAACGTCACGATTATTTCGTTTGTCATCCCAATTTTTATCCTTGGCGTGCCGATTGCGGATACTGTCATCGCCATGATTCGCCGGAAAGTGAACAAAAAGCCGATTTCAAGCCCGGATAGTTCGCATCTGCATCATCGACTGGTAAAAATGGGCTTTACGCATCGGCAAACCGTGCTATTTATTTATGGGTTAAGTATTATGTTCAGCCTTGCAGCGATCCTGTTTTCCATGACGACAACATGGGGATCCGTGCTGATATTCTTCATTTCCATGTTTGTCATTCAAATCCTGATAGAAAACCTGGAATTAATCAGCGCAAACTACAAGCCAATAACGAATTTTTTAAGAGGACTGAAACATAAGGACCAATAATTGCCCGGGAAATAATTTGCGGAAATAACGAATAACCTGTCAAAATTGGCAGGTTTTTTGTTTTTTCGGGTGGGACAGGTCCCTATCTTAACGATGATTAAGGGATTTGCGAATCTGTACCTGAACATCAAGCGTGCGCCACTCTTTTAATGGTAGACCCGAAAACCGAGAAGCGGCATCTTCACCTCATGTTGGAAAGTCGGTGCAATTGCATTGGATTTTCGATGAAATGACCAACAACGAGCGCGGACCTGTTTCCTTATGTTGACGTTCGATTTCAACATGTTTGTATTTTATAATAGTACTAAGAAAAAAGGTGATGAAGAATGGGGAAGGAAATTCTAAAAAATGACTGGGCGAATTTTTTGAATGCTGAGTTTAAAAAAGACTATTACGTAAAGCTACGGGCATTCTTGAAAAAAGAGTACGCCACACAAACAATTTATCCGGATATGCATGACATTTTCAATGCACTGCATTATACGCCATTTCACCAAGTGAAGGTGGTTATTTTGGGGCAGGATCCATACCATGGACCAGGTCAGGCACATGGTCTTAGCTTTTCGGTCAAACCGGGCGTGCCAGCACCACCATCCTTACAAAATATATTTAAAGAAATGCAGCAGGACATTGGCTGCAGCGTGCCAAATCATGGTTATCTGGTTGATTGGACAAAGCAGGGTGTGATGTTGCTAAACACGGTGCTGACGGTAAGAAGGGGCCAGGCGCATTCGCATAAGGGAATGGGATGGGAGATTTTTACGGATAAAGTGATTACAACGTTAAATGAGAAATCGCATCCGGTTGTTTATATTTTGTGGGGTGCTGCGGCACAGCGCAAACAGGAACTGATTGACACGAACAAGCACTATGTCATTAAAGCGCCTCATCCGAGCCCGCTTTCGGCACATCGTGGCTTTTTCGGCAGCCGGCCATTTTCCAAAACGAATCAGATATTGCAGGAGAATGGATTGGGTGAAATTGATTGGCAATTGCATGATTTGTAAAAGAGTACAGCGTGGTATTGAAAAAGTATCCATTTTTAACGGGAAAAATCCTCAAATTGAAGAAGTTTGGGGAACGATTGCTTGGTTTTGCTAAAATCATTTTCGGTAAAATTGAAATTTTATTCTATTATTATTTTTATTGACAACATTTTTTCAAGGGAATATAATGTGAATATTCCTTGGAGAAAGCGGATTCACTTGAACAATACATTGGGACAGAGAGAGTGAGAGCCCCCAAAAAATATGTAAAACTCCTAATTCGAAAACAGGTTGGGAATTTTGCATGATTTTTTGGGGGCTTTTTGACGGAATGTTCACCGTTTCCCAAGGATGTTTGTATACAACTAAGGGAGGAAGGAAAATGAATTTTGAGCATTTGGACTCGCCGACGAATGGAAAAAAGCTTCAACGGTTTCAGCGAAGGGTTGCGTTTGTCTCTGCAGGAGGAACATTTTTGGATGGTTTTGATTTGACAATCATTGCTGTGGCAATGCCATTGATTTTAAAAAGTTGGGATATTGGTGCAGGAATGCAAAGTCTGATTGTCGCTTCGGCCATTGTCGGTTCTTTTATCGGAGCGTCCTTGCTTGGGAATTTAACAGACAGGTTTGGCAGAAAGGCAATGTATATTGTTGACTTACTGGCATTTGTACTATTTGCTGCATTATCTGCGTTTGCAACAAATGCATGGGCCCTTGTCATTTTCCGTTTCCTGCTCGGAGTTGGAATCGGGGCAGACTATCCTATTTCCGCGACATTGGTTTCCGAATTCAGTTCGACCAAAAGCAGGGGAAAATCCGGTACTTTTTTGGGAATGATGTGGTTTGTTGGAGCGGTTGTTGCATATATCACAGGTATGTTAATGCTCCCATTAGGCGATGTTGCTTGGCGGTACATGATGCTGGCCGGTGCAATCTTTGCAATCATCATTTTCATTTTCCGGCTTGGATTGCCTGAATCGCCAAGATGGCTTGTTTCCAAAGGGCGGGAAAAAGAGGCGGAGCAAATCATGTATGAACTAACGGGGCGTAAGTCGGTCATTCAACCCGGTTCTGAGAAAAAATATCCGCTTCGTTATTTGTTTTCCAGCACGTTGTTCAAGAGAACATTTTTCGTCTGCGGTTTTTGGTTTTGTTATGCAATTGCATACTATGGCATTTCCATGTATACGCCAACGTTATTATCCGCATTTACGAAGGGTTCATTAAGCGAGACTTACATTGCCTCGTCGGTTGTAAGTATTTTGGGACTAATTGGTGCTTTGATTGGTTCCAACCTTGTAGACAATTGGGGAAGAAGACCGTTGATCATCACTTCCTTTTCGGGTTTGACAGCTGGTCTTGTTTTATTGGCATTAAATGCAAATCCGACGCTTTTATTTTTAGTCATATTATTTAGTGCTGCCGTATTGTTTGCCAACATGGGTGGTGGAATTCTCAATTTTGTCTATCCGACTGAGCTATTTCCTACCAGTATCAGAGCTGGAGCGGCCGGATTTGCTACATCAGTGAGCCGAATCGGTTCTATTTTGGGAACCCTTGTATTTCCGAACTTTGTAGCCTTGTGGGGAAATAGTGCAGCCCTATGGTTTTTTGCAGCTGTCGGATTTTGCGGATTGATTATTTCTATCGCATTGGCACCGGAGACAAAAGGAAAAAGGTTGGAAGATATTAACAACTACGGTAAAGGAGTGGTTGTAAAATGGAAAAATGGTTGAGCTTATGGTCGATAGGTCAGTATGCTGAATTAGCGGCATTTGAAAAAATCAAGGCTGCCGGGTTTGTCGGTGTGGAAATTTGGGCAGAGCATTTGCGGGCGGATGAATATCTTGCTTTTGCCAAACAATGTGATTTGAAAATTGGATTGCACTTGCCGTTTCATGATTTAAATTTGGCGACGCCGGATGAAAAGGTGAAAGAGCGGATGCTGGAAGTGAATCAAAACTGGCTTGAAAAGTTAGCGAAGTATGATGGGAAACATGCGGTTATTCATGGTGGATATGCCTGGTCGTCGGAGGAAAGAGAAGATGCATTAAAAAAGGTGAAGGAGCGTTTGAAAACGCTGAATGAAGTTGCATGTCTCAATCATGTTGAACTGTTATTGGAAAATTTGATTCCTGATAAATTAAATTATGGGCATATCGTCGCTTCCACATTAAAAGAATGGAGCGATCTGGTACAAGAGTTGGACATGAAAGCATGTCTGGATACCGGACATTTGGCGGTGATGGGAGATTCATTGGCTGAAACGATTCGACACTTTGGCAACAGACTGGCATCAATCCATTATTCGACCAATGATTGTGTATCTGACCTTCACTTCATCCCGGATAATGATGAGCATGCAATGTTTCAAGCTCTTTCAGACATTGGCTATCAAGGCCCTATTGTGTATGAACTAAATCCATATCAATATTCGCTCGATGATATTTTACGAAATGAGCATGTCCAGGCATTGTTGCGGTTATAATGCCAGAACAAAGGCACAAGCGCCCGTTTAGCAACGTACAAACTGGAGCACTTCGCAATGAGATAAAGGAAACACGGTGAGCTGAAAGCGAACCGATGTTGACTTATCGTAGTGGAGGAGTGTGAAGTTTGGGACTGCGATTACTCGCCCCACCGAAAACCATTTGCTAGTTGCTGGGCGCTGGAGCCGGACGTGGCTGGCATAGCAAATGACATTAATACAGCCCAATTTTTTACTTTCTTAACCTACTAAAAAAGAAAAACAGATGGTCGGTAAGTGACCATCTGCTTTTCTTTCAATACCCTGAACTGCTATCGGAGGAAGTGCCTTGGTTGTCATATTGACCTTGACCATTATACTGGCTTTGCTCATTGGGTTGTCCCTGATTTTGTTCGCCATTGTTATCATACGGATTTTGGTCGTTGCTATCGTATTGACTTTGATCATCACTATTATATTGATTTTGTCCTTCCTCATTGCCGTCTGCACCGGTACCTGTTCCATCATCATTCGCTGGAATGCCATCATTCAAATTGCTGGTATCCGGTTTAATTTCAAGATGGTGCTGCAGTATTCTTCTGGTTTCTTCCAATTTTTGACCGTCCAACTTGTAATAATAGACTCTTTGAGAATTTGCGTTTAAATTCCACCAATCTTCACCGACAAGGGAGTACGTATCAAATTTCAAGTTTTTGCCGCTCGTACCGTAAGAAATAAAGCTTTTCATTTCGCTGAAAGTCATGTTGGTCGTCATATTTTTTCCGACAGCCTCGATAATATTGTCAAATTTTAAAACGGATTTCAGACTCGCCGCCTTATGAACTGCAGCTTTGAGTACTTCCTGCTGCCGCTTTCCACGCTCAATATCATTGTCATAATGACGGGTGCGTGCAAATGCCAATGCTTCTTCCCCGTTTAGTGTTTGTTTGCCGGGCATCAAATGGATTGTATCAGCTTTATCTTTGGAATCCTGTTCAACCATTTCAAATGGTACATCGACTTCTACACCGTCTATTGCGTCGACAACATCCATAAATGCTTCAAAATTGACCTTCACATAATAGTCAATCGGGATATGCAGCAGGTTTTCCACCGTTTCCATGGCGGCTTTAGACCCACCGTATTTATGTGCATGGTTTATTTTTGTTTCATAGCCGACTTCCGGGATATACACGTAGGAATCACGCGGGATACTTAACAGTTTGACACTTTTATCATCTTTATTTAATGTGGCAACCATCATGGAGTCTGTGCGGGCATCCTTGGCATTGTTCCTCTTTTCGCTTTCATCAATTCCCATAATCAATATGGAAACATTGTCAAAATCGGGGTCCACTTCTTTTTCCCGCAAATTGGATTTTGCTCTGCCATCATCCTCGTAAGATTCGGAAAAAACGGAATCTGCCTTAATATATAGGTAGGTAGCATAAGAAAAAGCAGACAGGAATACAAGCAGCGGAATGAGAATGAAAAAGACCCGCTTGCGCAATTTGCGCTTTTTCACACTTTTCACCCCTGGCTGATGACGTGAGGATCTGTTTTTCGACATATATTTCTCCCCTGTAATCAAAATTAAATTGTTTCTTCATTGCCTAAGCCAACGCTTCTTACTATAATTGATGTAGATTGCATAAAAAATCATTATCCATTTAAAAAACACTGCATTCGCATAACAAGCTAACCTTTATTTTACTATGTTTATGCAGATTCGTAAATAATAGTTATATTACATTTTTGTTAGTTTTATGGCAAATTAACGGGAAGTAACCCACCCATCTCAAATTTTGGAGAAATTTAAAGAAGATTTGGTGGGGAGATAACTGCCCGTAAATGCCCGATTGGTTCAGGGAAAAAAGCACCCCACTGATTGAAGTTTCACTTTATGCAGGTTATAGCAGTATGTATATGCAAGAAAGGTTGCCGAACATGAATGATAAAAACACTGTTCAAATAATGGATATCGCTTTTTTAAATACGACAAAAAAGCAATTAATGGAGAAATACCTCGAACCGAGACTGCAAAATCAGACAAAAACCTTCCTTGTTACCGCGAATCCGGAGATTGTCATGAAAGCTCGGGAAGACCCTGCATATAAAGCGATTGTGCAGTCTGCAGACTATGTGATCCCAGATGGCATCGGTATCGTCAAAGCAGCCAATCTCAAAAAACAGCCTTTAAAAGAACGTATTCCGGGATTTGAACTGATGGTGGATTTGTTAGATTATGCGGATGAAAAAGGTTTTCGTTGTTATTTTCTCGGTGCAACAGCAGAAGTTTCCGAGAAGATGGTAGCTACCGTTTCCAAAAACTTTCCGGATATTGTGATCGCCGGGAGCCATCATGGCTTTTTTGATTTGGATGATCCAGCGATTGTGGAGGATGTTGCCAAATCAAAAGCGGACCTTATTTTTGTTGCACTTGGGTTGCCAAGGCAGGAGCAATGGATTGCAAAGCATATAGACCGGTTTGAGAAAGGATTGTTCATGGGCGTCGGCGGGAGCTTTGATACATTGACTGGCACGATACCCCGCGCACCGCAATTTTGGATTAACCTCAATCTTGAGTGGCTGTATCGCCTGCTCAAGCAGCCATTTCGCTGGAAACGCATTTTGAAAGTGTTTGAATTCATGGCAAGAGTGTTGTTTCGTAGGGAATGACATATGGTACATAATGGTCGGATACATGAATGTTACAGGTATCCGACTTTTTTTGGGCGATATTTTTTTCACCATACCCTCTTTCTTGCTTTTCCATCGATTATAGATGTGAAGGAAGGAGGTGGTACAAATGGCAGCAGAAGAAGCGATGTCTTCAACATTGCGTCTGTCTTTCTACGACGGAGATGACGAGGAAACCGGCAAGCCGATCTATAAATACAAGAACTTCAATGTCCATGTGGATGCTACGGCAGATCAGTTGTATGGAACGGCACAAGCCTTTGCCGGTTTGCAGGAACGTCCGTTGTACAGCGTCGTAAGAAATCACAGCACCGAAATCAGGCAGTAAGAAAAGGTCTTTTGAGTTGAAATGACCAAAATAATTGGAAGGGGGGAAATGACGTGAAAAAGCTGGAACTTAAATTTGAAAATGCCGATCAAAAGACGGTGACATTTTCACTGGATAATCCCATTGAACCGGTCGATCCACAAGCTGTAAGTAGTGCAATGGATGAGATCATTTCACAAGGTGCACTCATCACATCCGGCGGTGACCTAACAGGCAAAAAGAGTGCCCGCGTTGTTGACACAGTCATTGAGGAAATTGAATTGACGTAACGCTTCAACCAAACACGGCCAGCTTTTCGTAAGCTGGCCTATTTTGCTTCTTGGCACACTGGCAGAGAGGAGGGAAAAACATGGAGATGGAAGCATGGTTGGCGCTCATCAGAGATATTGGTTTTCCAATTGCGGTGACATTTTATCTGCTGCACCGCGTCGAAGGAAAGCTGAATCAACTGATAGAAAGCATCCACGCTTTACCGGATAGATTAAAATGAGATAAAAAAGCTTTCTGCTGACGAAATCCGGTGGCAGAAAGCTTTTTTTGTAAATAGGATTCGGTAAGTTTTTTGGGAATGGGTGATTTGGTTCGCGGGATATGCGGAAACGATAGGCTTGTTATGATGATAGGCTGTTTCTGTCAGTGTTGAAAAACGAGATTAACAGCTTTTGGTTGGTGTTTTCACGTTAGAATGTTGTTCATGAGGTGGATGAACGACAAATTATTGGGAAAATCCCCTCAAAATGTCATTCATGAGGTGGATGAACGACAAATCATCGTGAAAATCTGCTCAAAATGTCGTTCATGAGGTGGATGAACGACAAACCATCGTGAAAATCTGCTCAAAGTGTCGTTCATAAGGTAGATGAACGACATTTGACTGCGAATCCTCAACGCATGGCCGCTTAAAAAGAGGGACGCTCTTTCCTTCAGTAAACATCCATTCACAATAAATGCTCTCCTAATCTCATTTCACCCAAATACGCTGTATCCCGACATATTTCCTGCCGCTTGCGCATATAATTTGTAATTGTGAAATTATCGATTGTTCCTTAATGGCTTCCATATCCCCAACTGGGAGATGCCAAGGCCAATGCTGCAACGCAGGGACCATTAACAACGGTCATGCCCGTGGCAAGAAAGATTATTGAAACCGCATGAAGGGAAATGTATGAAGGAAGCTGAAAAAGGCGCTGGACGTTGCGGCGCAAAAAATTACCGAGAATAAAATTAAGGAGCGTTTTTTACATGGTTTTAAATTTTGCACATAGGGGTTCTCTGACAGAGGCCCCCGAGAATACATTATCATCCATAAAAAAGGCAGTGGCGCACAAGGCAAAGGGAATCGAACTGGATGTTCAGCTTACAAAAGATAATCACCTGGTCGTCATTCATGATCACAGATTTAAGCGATTTAATAAAAACTACGGTCTAGTCCAAGCGTATACGCTGGCGGAAATCAAACAAATTGATGTCGGTTCTTCATTTTCCAAGGAATTTGCCGGGGAGCCATTGGCTACACTGGCGGAAATTTTGGAGATTGTCCCAAGAAACACGATATTGAATATTGAAATCAAAAATATCCCCGTGATTTACCCGGGGATTGAAGAAACACTGATTCATTGCTTAGCTGAACATGACAGGATGGATCATATATTGATTTCTTCCTTCGACCACGTTGCCTTGAAAAAAGTTCAAGAATTGGACCCAGATATTCCTATTGGCATGCTGTTTTACTATCGGCTGCTTGAGCCCTGGAAATATGCCAAGAACAGTGGATTGCGGGTTGCCAGCATCCATCCCAATGTGGTATATACCGATAAAGCCTTTATTGCTGCCTGTCACCGTTATGGTTACAAGGTTTTTCCGTTTACCGTCAACCGAATGAGCCAATATAGAAAGCTTGTGGAATGGGGCGTGGATGGCGTGTTCTCGAATAATCCGGAAATCTTTACACAGTCTTGAAAACATAAAGGCTATGTTTCATTAAAATGGGAGGCCGGTTCATACCGGTCTTTGTTTTGTCAAAAATAGCGTAGGAAGTGATTGGATACAAGCAATTTCATTGATTTTCCCCCCCATTCACGTAATCATGTGCCGGAATTTTTCCTTCTAATTGCTGGATTTTACGGGGCTTTTTTTGTATAGTCGTGTATAGGAGTTTTGAGATTTACATGTTATTTATCGCAATATTAACTGGCTGTAAGATCCCCTCCTCAATCATTTGCGGACCAAATGGAAAATAATAAATGGGGATCAACAGAAAGGTTAAATGCCCGATTGGTTCGGGCCAACAGGACGTTGGTCACTCTGGTGTTGCCACGGGATGTGGCGGTTTTAACCCGAGTTCATTATTTCCTCAGTGGGGAGAAAGGAACCCCCTCTGAATGAAGTTTCACTATTTTTGCATATGTGCTTGAAATTGCTTTTAAAGGAGTCATCCATACATCTATGAAAAATCTTCAAACACTGACACTCACCCTAAACCCGAAATCGACAATATGGCTATTCGTCCTCGTATTTGATTTATGCGGTTTTTTGCCACTCATGATTGATCCATTTATGAAAAGAACGTTTTGGGTCATATTGCCAATTTTGCTAATCATCCATGTTTGGGCGATTGTATTAAGCGTAAAAAGCGCTGAATCTACCCAAAAAGGGCGGAAGCTGTTTGGCTGTTTCAGCGGTCTTCTAGGTGCGGTGCTATTTCTTGCTGCTGCCTGGAAGCAGGCGAAATACGGCCTGCATATGAATGCGACGATCCTACTTATCACCGCACTTATTGGCTATATTGCATTTATTATCGCAATGGTTGCGTACCGCCCGAAAAAATCCGGGGACAGCGCTAGAAAAATTGATTTCTTTTGGTTGTCTATTTTCGTCACGCCAGTGCTGGTTTACGATGTGTACCATTTATCATGGAAACACGCTGCGTACTGGCAGCATTTGATTGTTTTCGCCCTGTTCTTGCTAGGCTTGCTTTCTATTTATACGATGTTTACGTTTTTTAGACTATATATGAAGGAAAAAAAAGATAACTAGCTTGTTGAGCTTCTCCGGATTAGGGGGAGTTTTTTTATGTTTGCTTTGCGGAATTTTGTTGGTATGGTGGTGATTTGGAGGCTACCATTTTGGGGGGAGAGGGGTTGGCAGAGTTGGAGGGGAAATTAATTTATTGGGGCGTTTCGAGAGGGTTATCATTGCGTTTGGTGACTGCTGTTTTAGCTGATTTCGAGTGACTTTTCGGCTTGTGGGGCGCCCATCCATTTGTCTGGGGCGGTTTTTTTGTCTTGGAGCGGATTAGTCGTGTTTGAGCGACTTTGCCGTGTCTGGAGTGACTTTAGCTTGTTTGGAGCGGAATGGGCGCATTCTCGAGCGGGATTAAGTCAAAATGGAGCGGCTTTTGGCAAAATATGAGCGACTTTTGTTAGTATGGAGCGACTTTAACTAATCTGGAGCGACTTTGCCATGCCTGGAGTGACTTTCCCCACGCTCGAGCAACTTCGCCAAAGCCTGGAGCACTTCCCACCCCCGAAACAACTTTCTCTCCTCCCAAGCAGCCCACCATATACCAAACGACTTACTATGAACCCAAGCAACTAAACCCGCTCCGCTACAGTCCCTAGAAAAGCGGACCTATATGCAATTCCCCACCACTCCCCTACAACCTACCGACTTTTTCTCTATTTTTGAGAAATATGAGAAAAACCTCCCATTTGACGGAATATATGTATAATGGACACTAATCATAATTAAAAGATATTTATTCGCGATATGCGAAAGGGGGATTTCATGACCACGCCATTACTGGAAGTACGCAATCTTCGTACGCATTTTTTCACAAAAGCAGGCGTTGTCAAGGCAGTCGACGGGGTCGATTTTCAAATCAGCCCTGGGGAAACATTGGGCATCGTCGGCGAGTCCGGGTCCGGGAAAAGTATCACTGCGATGTCTATTCTCGGGCTGATTCCATCGCCGCCTGGAAAAATCGTGGATGGCGAAATTTTATTTAAGGGAGAAAACCTGCTGCACAAGAAAGAAAAAGAGATGCGCAAGATTCGCGGCAAGGAAATCGCCATGGTGTTTCAGGACCCGATGACATCACTCAACCCCGTTTTTACAGTAGAAAAGCAGATGGTGGAGACAATTATGACGCATGAATCGCTAACGAAAAAGCAGGCACGAGCAAGGGCGGTCGAATTATTACAGCTTGTCGGCATTCCGGATCCGTCCCAAAGGCTGCGTACATACCCGCATGAATTCAGTGGTGGCATGCGACAGCGGGTGATGATTGCGATGGCAATATCCTGCAATCCATCCCTGCTCATAGCCGACGAACCAACCACAGCATTGGATGTGACCATTCAGGCACAAATTCTGGAACTTTTTAAACAAATGCAAAAGGAACTGAACATGGCGACCATCATGATTACACACGATCTTGGGGTTGTTGCGGAGGTTTGCGATGAGGTGATGGTGATGTATGCTGGCAAACCAGCGGAATTCACGAATGCCAAAGAAATTTTCACCAACGGAAAACATCCGTACACGACTGGGCTGCTCCATTCCATTCCGAAAATCACACCTGAAAAACAGAAACTCAAGGCGATTGCTGGCCAGCCCCCAGATCTGCGGCATTTGCCACAGGGATGCAGCTTTGCACCGCGGTGCAGCAAGGCAATGGAGCGTTGCTTGACGGTGGATCCCGAGATGCGGCAGGTCGGTGAAAATCACCAGGTACGCTGTCTGTTGTATGAGGATGAGGCATCGAAAAAGGCGGTTACGACATGAAAACATTATTGGAAGTACATGATTTGAAAATGCATTTTCCCTTGAAAAGTGAAAAATGGTTCAGTAAAGAAAAGCCGGTGCTCAAAGCGGTTGATGGTGTTTCTTTTTCCGTTCGCAAAGGGGAAACCCTTGGCTTGGTCGGGGAGAGCGGCTGCGGGAAATCGACAACCGGCCGGGCGATTTTGAAATTGCTTGAATCAACAGCCGGTCAAATTATTTTCAAAGGTGAGGATATTACCCACTACAAAGGGGAAAAATTACGCAAGCTGCGCAGGCAAATGCAGCTGATATTCCAAGATCCATATGCATCGCTGAACCCAAGAAAAACCATTGCCAGCATTATTACCGAGCCAATGAAAATCTTCGGTATTCCTAAAGAAGAAAGACGGAAAAAATTGGATCAACTGCTCGATGTGGTCGGGTTGAACGCCTCTCATAAACAGCGCTATCCCCATGAATTCAGTGGCGGGCAAAGACAGCGTATCGGCATTGCTAGATCACTTGCATTAGAGCCGGAGCTGGTTATTTGTGATGAGCCGGTGTCGGCACTGGATGTATCGATTCAAGCCCAGGTAATCAATTTGATGGAAGATTTGCAGCAAGAATTTGACCTGACGTATATTTTCATCGCCCATGATTTAAGTGTCGTACACCATATTAGTGACAGGGTGGCTGTCATGTACCTTGGTGAACTCGTTGAAATCGGGGAAGCCAATGAAGTGTATCAGCAGCCGCAGCACCCGTATACACAGGCCTTGCTGTCGGCGGTTCCCGAAGCTACCCCGGATCGGGAGAAAGAACGTATCCTTTTGAAAGGGGATTTGCCGTCGCCTCAAAACCCGCCGGCTGGCTGCAAATTTCACACACGTTGCCCACTCGCGGAGGAAATTTGCCGCGTGAAAAAACCGGAATTAAAGCGGGTAAGTGAGGATGGACAGATGGCGGCATGTCACTTTGCCAAAGAAGTCGTTGCGGCAGCGCCAGTCTAATGACGCAGAAAAAAAGCCGACAAGAACAAAGTCGCTGGAGCCGGACGCGGCTGTCATCGCAAATGACATTAATGCAGCCCAATTTTTATACTTACCTACAAAAAACAGCAACATCCAATTTACGTCAACCAAAGGAGGTGACTGCATCACCGAATAAATAATGCTACCATGATATGTTTGAAAATTGCCTATTGATAGGCAACAGCACATTTGAAAGCAAACCAAGGGGGATGAACACTTGAAGAAGAAAACGGGACTGTTATTACTCGCTATTTTTTGTTCGTTGCTGTTCGTTGTCGCTGCGTGCAGCAATGATACTGGCAGCAAGAAGGACAGCGGTAAAAATACGGAAGCGGAAGGATCGGGTTCCTCCGGTGAAAAAACACTCGTATTTGGCCGTGGGGCGGACTCCATCCAGCTTGATCCTTCCAAAGTAACTGATGGTGAATCATTGAACGTAACCATCCAAATTTACGACACACTTGTAAAGTACAATCCGGAAGATACCGAAGTACAGCCTTCTTTGGCAACGGAATGGAATGTCTCCGATGATGGAAAAAAATGGACATTCAAACTGCGTGATGACGTTAAATTCCATGATGGAACAGATTTTACAGCAGAGGATGTTGTCTACAACTTTGAACGCTGGCAGACGGGAGCGGAATTTATTTACTATGGCTATATGTTTGGCGCAACCGAAGACAATTTAAAGGGCATTGTCGACAAGGTGGAAGCAACCGGTGATTATGAAGTAACATTTACATTGTCCGAGCCAAATGCACCATTTTTGAATACGGTCGCAATGTCGGCGTTTGGCATCGCCAGCCCGGAAGCCATTGAAAAATATGGCGAGGACTATTCCAAGCATCCGGTTGGAACGGGACCTTTTGTATTTGAAGAATGGGTGCCTGATGACCAAATCACATTGAAGAAAAATGAGGATTATTTCGGTGAAGTTGCGAAATTGGATAAGGTCGTCTTTAAAACCATTCCGGACAATGGCGCGCGTTTTATGGAATTGCAGTCCGGTACGATTGATGTGATGAATGGTTTGAACCCGCAAGATATTCAAACGGTGGAAGGCGATGACAATTTGCAGATCATCCGCAGACCATCGATGAACGTTGCCTATATGGCGATGAACACGGATAAAGAAGGACCGATGGCAGATAAAAAAGTACGTCAGGCCATCAATATGGCAGTGGATAAAGAACAACTGATCACATTGTTCGAAGGCGTTGGAAAAGCAGCGAAAAACCCAATTCCACCATCACTTTGGGGCTATAACGATGATGTGGAAGATTACAAATACGATCCGGATAAGGCGAAAGCACTTCTAGCCGAAGCGGGCTATGCGGATGGGTTTGACGTCAGCTTGTACATTTTCTCCAACCCAAGGGATTATATGCCGCAGCCAAAAGTAACGGCACAGGCTATCCAGGAAATGCTGAAAAAGGTTAATATCAACGTCAAAATTGTTGAAAGTGACTGGGATACGCATCTGGAAGCAACGGAAAATGGCAAGCATGACATGGCGTTTTTGGGATGGACCGGTGATAATGGGGACCCGGATAACTTCTTGTATGTATTGCTAGATAAAGACAATGCCAAAATGGGTTCTGCCGGAAATATTGCATTTTATAAGAGCGATGAACTCCATGATTTGTTGAAGCAGGCACAAGTGGAAATGGACCAGGAGAAACGTTCAGACTTGTATAAGAAGGCACAAGAACTCGTTCATGAAGATGCACCGTGGTTGCCGATTGCACATACGACACCACCGCTTGCAGCCAACAAAAAGGTTAAAAACTACCAGCCGCATCCGACTGGCGGAGAAGCTTTCAATTTGGTTGATATCCAATAGGATGGGCTAGTTGTAACGTATGGACGACAACCATGAAGCTGCTTCCCAATCTTTTCATACGATCCGAATGAGCTAGTTGCAACGCATGGATGACAACCCAAGGGCGGGCAAGGGAAGCTCCGCCCTTGATATTTACATAATCTGTAAGATGTCCAAATAAAACGGAGGAATTATACCTATGCTAAAATACATTATTCGCAGGCTTGCCATGTTAATTCCCGTATTGCTTGGTGTTTCCCTCATCACGTTTTCCCTCATTCATTTGATTCCGGGCGATCCGGCAAGAAGTATGCTGGGTGAAAAAGCATCCCAACAGCAGCTGGAATTACTGCGTGAAGAGATGGGTCTCAATGATCCATTTATCGTCCAGTATGGCAGATTCCTTGGTCACATTGCACAGGGGGATTTGGGAACATCGATTCAGAAAAAAGAAGATATCGCTTCACAGCTGATGGAAAAGCTGCCGGCGACAATGGAATTGGCAATCTTTGCGATGATTCTTGCAGTGATTATTGGTGTGCTCGCCGGAGTGGTTGCAGCGATCAAGCAGTACTCATGGTTTGACAATCTCAGTATGACGGGGGCATTGTTCGGCGTTTCCCTGCCGATCTTTTGGCTGGGTTTGATGATGATTTGGCTATTTTCAGTGAAATTCAATATTTTGCCACCATCGGGAAGATTGACAGCAGGTGTCGAACTGAATAGCATTACAAATTTTTATTTGCTTGACAGTATACTGACCGGAAATTGGACTGCATTTAAAGATGCCTTTTCGCATCTGCTTATGCCAGGGGTGGCACTGGCTACGATCCCAATGGCGATAATTGCACGAATGACTCGATCAAGCATGCTTGAAGTGATGCGTCAGGATTATATTCGCACCGCAAATGCAAAGGGGCTAAAAAAAGGCTTGGTCGTTTTCCAGCATGCCTTGAAAAATGCGTTTTTGCCAGTGCTCACGGTTATTGGACTGCAATTTGGTTTACTAATGGGCGGCGCAGTGTTGACGGAAACCATCTTTTCTTGGCCGGGTGTTGGCAGGTACGTATATCTGGCAGTCCTCGGTCGTGATTATCCGATTGTGCAAAGTGCCATTTTGGTTATCGCAGTCATTTTCGTACTGGTAAATCTGTTGACGGATCTTCTGTATAAATATATCGATCCGCGGATTAAGTACAATTAGGCATAGCAGCTTGAAAGGTGCAAAGGAAAACAAAGAGGTTCAGGGACAAAACGGGGCGCGCACATCTGCAAAGTGGGACAAGGGACCTGTCCCCTCGTCCCATAACCTGAGGAAAGGACGTGATGCATCATGGCATTTCAGCCAGAGCCGGTACAAGAACCAGCAAGTATGCTGGCGCCAGAGAAACAGGCAATGAAAGCAAGGAAAATGTGGGTTGACTCTTTGCTGCGCATTATGAAAAGTAAAACATCCTTTATCGGATTATTGATTATAGCTCTTTTGTTGATAACTGCCTTGTTCGCCCCACTGATTGCGTCCCATGATCCGGCGGCACAATCGATTGTGGACCGATATCAGCCGCCATCGGGAAAACATATTCTTGGAACGGATGAGCTTGGACGGGATATCTTTAGCCGAATTGTTTATGGTACGCGAATTTCCATTCAAATTGGTTTGATTGCGGTTGGTATTTCACTCATCATCGGTGTACTGCTTGGCGGCATTGCCGGCTACTTTGGTCGCTGGATTGACCAAGTCATCATGCGTATCATCGATATCATGATGGCATTTCCAAGCATTTTGCTAGCAATCGCACTTGTTGCGGTACTCGGCCCAAGCCTGCGCAATGCGATGATAGCGGTCGGGATTGTCGGTATTCCACAATTTGCCCGGATTGTCCGTGGTGCGGTGCTGTCGGTCAAGGAAACAGAATATATTGAGGCTGCCCGAGCGATTGGCGCAAAGGATGGGCGCATTCTTGGACAACACGTATTGCCAAACTGTTTGGCACCGATCATTGTCCAAGCAACGCTTAGCATCGGCACCGCGATTTTGGATGCAGCAGGTCTAAGCTTTTTAGGACTCGGGGCACAGCCACCTTCGCCGGAGTGGGGAGCCATGCTCAGTGACGGCAGGGCGGCATTGCAAACAGCACCATGGGTCATTACGTTCCCCGGGATTGCTATTTTCCTAGTCGTATTAGGATTTAACTTGTTTGGTGATGGACTCCGGGATGCATTGGATCCAAGGCTGAAACAATAAGCAGGCAACACCGGGTTTGCGGCGGGAAAACGATGGAACGCGTGGTGCGCATATTATGGAAGAAATGCAATCCAAACGGGTAGGAATATTGTTCATTGCAGTAAATGAACGACAAAACGAGAAAGAAATGCGTGAAAAATGCTGTTCATTGGAGTGATGAACGACAAAACGAGAAAGAAATGCGTGAACGACAAAACGAGAAAGAAATGCGTGAAAAATGCTGTTCATTGGAGTGATGAACGACAAAACGAGAAAGAAATGTGCGAAAAATACTGTTCATTGGAGTCGTGTACGACAACTCGGTCGCTGCAAAACCTTTTAAAAGCCGTTCATCTGTTACGATGGACCACGACCACTGCATGATGTGATGTTTACCCGCCATCTTATCCATTGAATTATTTTGAAAAGATTTTTACAAAATAGAATAATATAGTAAAATAGGGTAAAGCAGTTGATTGCTTTGCCTTGTTTGCGTTGTACTAAAACGGATGCACGCAAAGCGACCGGAATAAATCATGTCAGAAGAGGGGGAGGGATAGATGCAAAAGTACATACCCATTGCAATCTGTTTTGCCATCTTGTTGATTTTGCTGATTGTCAACACCTCATCCTACAAAAATACGGACCACGTCAACGCTTACCCGAATTTGCCGGCACCAATCGGCAAAGAAAAAATCCTGGTTACATCAGCTGGACAAGCAATAGAGGGGGCGATTGTGCAGTCCATTGCAGAATCACTGAACTTGCAAGCCGATTATCGGCCACGGGCGCTGGCTTCGGATTTGTACGATTATCATAGTGTTGTTGTTGTGCTCGGGTATAGCGCCAACGGCTTGAATTATACGCACCATACGTACGAGGAAGAACTTAATCGCATAAGAGGGATTGCAGCAGAGGCCAAAAAAACACAGCTGCCGCTGATTGCCGTTCATCTTTCGGGAAATTACCGTGATGACAAAAAGACATTTGCCTTATTCCAGCAGCTGGCTGACAGCACGGATTATTTCATTGCGCTGAAATCGATGAACAATATTTCAGACTATCAGCGTGAGTTGGCTGATTTTCATACGCCGGTCACCCTTATATCCGATCGGGAAAGCTTTAAAATTCCATTTAATGCGGCCTTTCGGTAAAGAAATGATGACCGAATGGCTGTTAACAACGGTCTTCGATTCGGTTTTTCCAAGAAAAGAGGAATATTTGATGGCTTATGCGAATTTGTTTGTCAGCCAAGATCCAATAGAGATTTGTTTTATTAGCCGGACGCAGTTTAATAGACTTACGTGTTGCGGGTAGGCTGTCCTAGGGGTTTCAGTGGGGGGAAAAAGATGACGCGGAAGAACATGCAGATACCAAAGGCATATTGGCTGGCGACTGTGGGGATGCTCCTGTTGGTGTGTGGGGAGCTGCTGGCGATTGGCGCTATGGATTGGACGGCAGCCATCATAGAAAGTCTGCTAAACAGCATTGAAACAAAGGACAGCGGAATGATGCTTGTCACTGCATTTTCGTATGTAGCAAAATATTTGCTGATATTTTTTCTGATTTATTTTGGTGCATATGTATTTGCTACAAGTATTTGTTGGAAGCTTGGTACGGGGGTATTTGCGTTTGCCTTCATGTTGTTGACCACCATGGCCATGCTCGCTTTCCAGGAAATCTATCATGAGCATTTTTCATTTGCTGCACATTTTTTGACGATGGGCATGATTTTGCTGCTGCATGTGTATATACCGAAGCAAAAATATTACTATGGCATTTTTTCTGTGCTTGTCGTGCTGCTTTTAATCGCAGTCCAGTGGCTGCAACTGATTCCGATGTTTACACCGCTTGGCTTTGGTTCAGATGATATCGCGGCAGCTATCAAAATGGCAGACGGTTATTTCAATGATTACAGCTTGCTAAATACATTGTGCATGATATTTTTTATTGTGTTTGTCATCCTGACAGCGATTTTCGCTTTTCTTGTCATTTTGCAGGACAAGCAAATGCATACGCGGAAAAAATTCGAGGTGCAGGGAGCGGCTCTAAGAGAAACACGCCACGCCCTTGCTGAATCGAAAGTGTATGAGGAGATCGCCAATCTGGTGCATGATTTGAAGACCCCACTTGTGACGGTGGAAGGCCTTGTATCACTCATTGAGATGAAAATGCAAGCCGATCCTAATAGCCCATCTGCCAAATATTTTCAGCGAATTGGCCAATCCGTCGATAAAATGAAAGATATGATATCAGAGATCCTGCATGAACAAGCGAAAAAGGCGATGGAAGTGGAAGAGTTGCTACGCTATGTGACGAGTCATCTCCAATTGGATGAGCAGCTTGTTGATTTGCACGTACGTATCGCAGAAGATATCCCGCCGATTTTGATTAATAAAATCCGCTTTTCGAGAGCTATTTCCAATGTCCTTGAAAATGCTATTCATTCCTTTCGTGGGAAGCCGGGACGTATTGCGATTGGTGTCGCCATGGAAGGTGATGCGGTGGTTTTTCGCATACGTGATAATGGGCCTGGGATTATGCCTGTGGACCTGGAGGCTATTTTTGAGGAAGGGTTTAGTACAAAAGCATCTTCCGGACTCGGCCTCTCTTTTGTAAAACGGGTTGTGGAAAGTCACGATGGGCATATTCAGGTCCAAAGTGTTCCAAAGAGCTATACGGAAGTGCGGATTGCCGTACCAGCAGCCAGGGATGCTAGAAGTCAGGAATTGAGTGAAAAGCAGCAGGTGTTGGGCGGGAAAAGCTAGGCAGTGATTAAAAAAACAAGGGGTGGTGGCGGATAACGGCAAATAGTGTAAGAAATCACCCAAGAACGAGGAAGGCAGTTAGTGAATGAAAAGCACAAGTGTGGGGCGGGAAAAGCAGGTAGCGAATGAAAAGCGGCAGGCGTAGGGGCAATAGTAGCGAATGAAAAATCAGCCGGGGATGGTCCGAAAACAGATAGTGAAAACTAGCAGTCGCCGTTGACAGGTAAAGATAGGTTAAGATGGCGGGTTTGCCTCAGGAAGGACAGTTAGATTGCGGGGATTTGGGAGCGATGTGTTTTTAAAAAGGAAGGTGACGGAGCATGACGCATGTTTTGATAGCCGATGACAGCGAAGATATACGTTTTACATTGCGGGAAATTTGTACATTTGCACACTGGCATGTGAGCGAGGCTGCTACGGGAAAAGAAGCAGTTCACGTATTTCAGACAGTTTCGCCGGATATTGTGCTGATTGATTATCATATGCCGCATTGGGATGGAATACGGACGACTAAGGAAATCCGGAAACTGAATCAAACCGTCCCGATCATCATATTGACGGTGGATGAGCGCCAGGAGATAGCCGATTCTTTTTTGGATGCGGGTGCGACGGATTTTTCACTGAAGCCAATTAAGGCACCGGACCTGCTTTCACGCATCCGTGTGAATTTGAAAGTTGGCCAGCTGACAAAGGCAGAGCAATCCGATGTTTTTGTGGAAAAGGGCATTAATGCGGCCACGCTACGCGCAATCAAGAGCTTTTTGCTCCAGCAAAGCAAACCCGTATCCATTAACGACATTAAAAATAATCTGCCTATCGCCTATCAAACTGTCCATCGCTATCTGAATTACCTTGAAACCCAAGGGGTTGTCCATGTCATTCCCGAGTATGGCAAAACCGGCCGCCCAAAAAATAAATATCAGCTTGTTTGAATAACAGCTTCCATTTGATTGGGGGCTGTTTTTTTGTGGTTGGGATGGAAGTGGCTGCAGGGCTGGGACAAAGGGTGTTGGATCGTATGCGATATGATTTGGAAAGTAGTTGGTGTCTCGTGTGAAGTATGTGACATGAATTGGAGGGTAGTTGGTGCCTTGTGTGAAATATTCGACATGGTTTGGAAAGTAAATGAGGTGTGGCGTGAAGTATTCGACACGCCGTGGAAAGTATTTCGCGCTTGCTCGATAGTGAACAAATCCAATGTTCAATGCCTGGCATTGCGCTCCGGAAAATAATTTGAGAGTCTGCTGATTAGGCCGAGTTTGAAGTATGCGACATGTTTTGGAAAGTAAATGGAGCTTCGTGTGAAGTATTCGACACGCCGTGGAAAGTATTTTGCTCTTGCTCGATAGTGAACAATGCAACATCGCCAAACCCCAGCATCAACAGACCCATCCTCTCCGTGATTTGAACAAACCAAAATCACCGGCATCATGGAGGAGTGCAGTCTCTCCACCTTGACAATCTGCTTTTCACGGGATTATTATAATAAAGTGTTCAGATTATTCGTTCAACTTTATTGAATAACATGAAACTTTGTTGAATGCGCCCGAAAGCAAATCTTGCATGAAGGTACACGCTTCGTCATTTTTAATGTACAGGGAAGGCGTGAATCTATAAAATTGCAATCCTGCCAAAAAAGGAGAAATGGAGGTTGAGAGAATTGCGTAATTATGAGGATTCCAATAAGGAATCAGTGCAAATGAAAAAGTTTCCATATGTCGAAATCCTTGGTGATACGGTAGCACCCAGCCATACCATAGCTGCGATTGTAATCAGTGTTGGGCTGGGGCTTGGCGGTTATTTGCTCGGTGAAAAGGTGCTTGTTCATTTCGCTTCGGCTGAAATGGTGCAATCTTATTCGCTGCTTGCAGGTATTATTGGCTGCGTCATTGCCGTCATTGCCTGTGCTTTGCTATTTAAACCAAAACGTATTTTGACTGAAACCGAAATGAAACCGGAGGACGCGAGCGATATTTTGGCACATATGCAGGTTGATTATGAAGAGGAGATAGATGTAATCAACCATGATCCGGTCACCAGGAAAGAAATGGAGGATCTGAAAATCAAGGACTTGTTCATACCGAAAGAGGAAGGAAAAGAAGATAAATGAGTACGCTAGTCATTTCGATATTATTAGCCGTAGTCGGCGGTGTTTTATTTACATTAATCGGTCTTGTCTCTGGAACAGACGAAACGGCGACAATGGTGCCATTTACGTTGCTGGTAATTTTGCTTGGTGCGCCGCCTGTTGCAGTGTTTGCTTTTTTCATGGCTGCTGTGATTTCCAAGCATTTGACGCACGCTGCACCAACCGCGTTAATGGGAATTCCTGGCGATACGATGATGGTGCCGCTGCTTGATTATACAGAGACGCTGCGCAGGCTGGGAGTACCGCATATTGCATTAAGAAAAATGGTTTCGGGCGGCATTCTGGGCGCATTAATTGCCTTTCCACTTGCCTTATTGTTTGCACAATTTTTAGCCCAGTTCGCTGACTTTTTCAAAACATATACAGGTGTCATTTTTGCTTGTGCTTCCGTTATTATAGCCTATTTTTCAAAAGGGAAATGGGTCAGTGTGATGATGATTATTCCATTCGCCTTCTTTATCCAGGCACTGGATTTGATTAGTTTGAAGGTGCTGGATCATCAAGTTGCTACTTGCTTTTTCCTGGGAATTGCCATTGGCCCGATGTTTTCCGATATCCTTGTGGCATTGTCTGCAACGGCGCGAAAAAGTGTTGTCCGCACCAAACAGCAAACGTACAACCTGGCACCGGAAATTAAATCATGGACAGGTTATTTTCCAAACCCGTTTAAAATTTTAACCGGCAAACAGAAATGGTATACCTCCCTATCCGCAGCGATAACCTCCGCCACATTCGTATTCAGCCCTGCAGGCATGACCGCGCTGATGGGAGAATTGGTCGGTTCCCGGGTAAAAGGGACGTACCGGAAAGCATCAACCACTCTGTCGGTCATGAACGGGGTTACCGAATCAACGTATATTGCAGAAATCATCATTCCACTAATTGCCTTTGGGCTGCCGTTAAGCCCGGCATCGCTGGGTCCGGGGATTGCTTTGTTCAATGCACCGCCTGTATTTACGAAAGATCATAACTTGCATCATATCATGTCTGGCATGGATTTCTTTGTTTACGGATTGATTGGTTTAGTCATCGGTGCACTGATTGCTTATCCTTTCATCATGAATTTTTCCCGTTCCGCAACGGTATTCATCATGAGATACGTTAGCCAGGAAGCGATTATTGGTATGTTCATGGGAATCGTCTGTGTCATTTCCTTTTACACAGGGGGCATTACAGGTATTTTAGTCACATTTACTGTGGCTGCAGTCGGAGGATTGCTGAATCGTATACTTGGCATCAGTTCCGGCTCCCAATTCATGATTTACTACGGCTCGGCCTGGATGATGAGCGCCTTGATTGGATTGTAAGTGCCAGGCACCAAAACAAATCTGAAACTGTTCGGGTGGCTGGCATCTTTTCTGGTATAATGATGGCATGTTTAAGCAAGGGAGGAATGATGATGCTAATTGGAGGTATCGAGGCTGGCGGAACGAAATTCGTTTGTGCTGTTGGCGAGAAATCGGGGGAAATTATTGCCAAAACAAGTTTTCCAACAGAGGAACCGGGTCAAACTTTCGATCATGTGAAAGATTTTTTTCAAGACTATGATTTGGAAGCAATTGGAATTGCCAGTTTTGGTCCGGTTGATTTAGATAAAAGCAGCAAGACATATGGTACGATTTTAAACACACCGAAGATGAAATGGAAAAATTACGATGTGCTTTCGCGGCTGAAGGCGGACTTTCACATACCGGTTTACATTGATACGGATGTCAACGCAGCGGCATTGGCCGAGTATCAGTTTGGTGCCGGAAAGGATGTAAACAGCTGTATGTACATCACAGTTGGCACAGGCATTGGCGCGGGGTTCGTACATAATGACAAAACATACATCGGAAAAAGCCATCCCGAAATGGGGCATATCCTGCTGCGCCAACATGAGGATGATGATTTTGCCGGGGTCTGCCCATATCATGGAAACTGCCTGGAAGGTTTGGCATCCGGTCCTGCTATCGAAAAACGCTATGGAAAAAAGGGTGTTGAACTGGCTGATGTGAAAAATGTGTGGGAAATTGAGGCTGATTATTTGGCACAGGCCATCATGAACTATACATTGGTGCTTTCCCCTGAGCGCGTCATCCTTGGCGGTGGCGTGATGAAACAGCAGCAGTTGTACCCATTGATCCGCAAAAGATTCTCGGAACTGCTCAATGACTATGTATCGGTTAGGGACTTGGATGCATACATTACTGCTCCAGACCTTGCAGATGAACAAGGTGTCAAAGGCGCAATGGAATTGGGGAAGATGAAAGGTTAATGGACATTCCAATGACAAAAAAGCGCTCCATCGGGCAGGAATGGTGAAACAGTACCAAGCACGCACTCAAAAGAAGGATCTCCCACGACATCATTACACGTGGGGGATACTTCATTTTTTTGCCAGACAAGAATCATTGCCAGTCGCATTTTGCATAGAACATATACGCATGATAAACCCAACCCGATTTTCTTCGCATCGAGAATTGCCAAATTTCTGTGGGTCACCCTTCAACAATCGATCCTGCTAGATAAAGCGTTTTTTTGCCCCGCACTTCATTTACCCGCTCCATTACTTTCTCGGTTTCATCGCCCTGAAAATTGCCATGGCGATAAATCCCACTCCCACTCCAATTGTTGGTCCTGCCGCCGGTTGATCAAGCCATAAGCCAATTCCCGTGAATAAAACAATGCTGCCTACAAATGCCAGCCCACCGACTCCATCATGATCCATCGTCTCCCTCCCCCCTGGGTATATGACTATTATCAGTATACTATGTGTCAGACACAGCGACAATTCAGAATTATTCCACTGCGCGGCAATTATGCTAAAATAAGAATAGTCATAGAACGATAGTGGGGGCAGGAGATGAATAAAGATTCGAAGTTTACTTTAATAGTAGTCGGTTTTGTTATTTTTTTCATCAGTTTTATCGGGATGGTAATTTACGGATATAAAACGTTCGCCATTTCCTCTCCGGTAAAGAAAAGCGAGACTGCATTCCGATATCATTTTGCTTTGGTTGCGGAAGAAAATGAAAACGATTACTGGCAGTTGATTAAAAAGGGCGCAGAGCAGGCGGCAAAGGACAATCGGATTCAATTGGAATATGTCGCACCGAAAAAAGCGGATAATGATGAACTCAATAAACTGTTGGATCGCATGATTGCGACCAAAATGGATGGGATCATCGTACAGGGAACTGAGGGGCAACGTTTCAAGGACCTTGTCCATAAATCGGTCGAACGCGATATTCCAATTGTCACGATTGATACCGATATGGAAGAAAGCGAGCGAAAGGCATATGTTGGCACAAATAATGTCGAAGCCGGCAAGCTTTTAGGCAAAGCACTGTTGGAAAATACCACCGGCGAGCAATATGTTGCGATCATTACCGGGCGCAAAGAAGCAATCAACCAGCGGCAGCGTATCCAAGGCTTTAAGGAGATAGTACAGCATCATCCGCGTGTGTACATCCTGGCTACAAGGGAATCACATATTACCAAAAATGGTGCCACAATGGCAACGTACAAGCTGCTAAAGCAATATCCGCAAATAAATGCCCTAATTGGGACCAGTGCATTGGATGGGCCGGGTATGGTTGAGGGAATGCATGAGGTCGCCCCATTTAAAGATACATTCATACTGGCGTTTGATACCCTGTTGGAGACCATTCAGCTGATCAAAGAGGATAAAATCAACGCCACAGTTGCCCAATACCCAGAACAAATGGGAAAAAATGCGGTGGAAGCTATGATGAAGTTGCAGAAAAAAGATTTGCTGGTCAACCGCTTGTATACGAAAACAAAAATCATCACAAAAAAAGATTTGCTGTCGGAAAAGGATGTGCATCCATAACATGCCTCAGCAGCCACCTGCAATTGTGTGGCTTTTCCGGACGCCCGAAGCGGATGTGCATCCACAACGTTTACTGCAATACATTCCATGCAACAAAGGCGCAAGTGCCCATACAGGCTAAAAGCGCGACGTCCTGGGACTGCGATTACTCGTCCCATCGAAAACCATTTGGGCCTGCGATTACTCGCCCCATCAAAAAGCCCTGCTAGTTGCTGGGCGCTGGAGTCGGACGTGGCTGTCATGGCAAATGATATTAATACAGCTTGGTTTTATATTTTCTTTATCCACAAGAAATGCGGTGAACAAACCATGAAAACAATCAGAGGGAAGCTGCTCGTCTATTTTTTGATCTTCGTGGTGATTTTCGAAGTGACAGCAGTGTTTATTTTCGCCAGTTCCAATAAAATAACAAGTACCTATCAAACAAGCATTCAGCGATTTTTGCTGCTCAATCGCATTTCCCAAGATGTGAACCGGCTGGCTACAGATGCAAAGGCAGTAGTGGCGGACCATGGAGCGGAAACTACCGATGCATACTACAACAACAAAAAACGGCTAGTCGATTCCATGGCTTCCTTCCAAAAAGAAATGGACAATAATATCGTGGAACTGCGAAACTATCAAAATTTGCTGGAGACCTTTTTACATGAATCCGAACTGACAGTAGGTTTTGTCATCCTGAATGACGTCGAACAGTACACGTCCCATTTGGAGGAAATGCGCAATACGGCTGATTACGTCCAAGAAGCGACATTGGAATTAATTGACCGTGAATTGACCTCCTATCAGCCGTTTTTTGAGGCACTAAAAGCGCGCAATGATCATTTCCTTATATTTATCATTTTCCTGTTTACCACGATGGGGCTGTTGGCTGTATTTTTTGCCATCTGGTTCTCGAAAGGAATTACCGACCCCATCCGCCGGCTGACGGCTTCGGCAAAGGAAGTGGCTGCCGGGAAGCTGGACGGGGATCCTGTACACATCGCGTCAAAGGACGAGTTGGAGCTGCTTGGCGATACATTCAACAGCATGCGCAGCAGCCTGGTGGAACTGGTGCAGGAAATGAAAAACAAATCCGAGTTGGACCGCCTTGTAAAAGAGATGGAGTTGAAACAGCTGCAAAACCAAATCAATCCGCATTTTTTATTTAATACATTAAATACGGTATCAAAAATGGCTTATTTGGAAGATGCCAAATCAACTTCCCATTTGATTGATGCCATTGCCACCCTACTCCGTTATAGTTTGACAGATATTACCAAACATACGACGTTGCGATCGGAAGTACAGGTGGTCAACGATTATTTTCTGATTCAGAAAACACGCTTTGCTGAACGCGTGACGTTTTCCCTGTCCGTGGACGATGCTTGTCTGGATATGGCCGTTCCAAGGCTTACCCTTCAGCCATTAGTAGAAAATGCATTCATTCATGGCATTGAAGGCAAAGAAGAAGGCGGAAGCATCGCACTGCAAATTTTTCCGAAAAACGGTTCCGTTGTTGTCGAGGTCCAAGACGATGGTGTCGGCATGACAGCAGAAAGACGCAGGCAAATTCTTTCCCTGGCAAAAGAGCCCACGCAGCATACCGGCCATGCGACAGGAATCGGACTGACAAATGTCATTCGCCGTTTACAGTTGTTTTATCAAAGTGAGACGGTGGCGGAAATCAATTCCCGGATTGGGGAAGGGACAACCATTCGACTGTTGCTGCCGAGAAATAAGTTGAATGGGTAGATAACAAAAATATGTAGCAAGAAAAAGGGATCTAAAGGTATACCCACTTCATCTGCTACCTTTCTCAGCTTTTTTTAATGAGCGCATTTCCAGTCCGATTATTATGAAGGGAACGTTAAGTATTGCAACCGCGATACTGGATACTGCCGCACTGGGATTTTTAGTGCTTGGAGCGCAGCCGCCTGATCCGGAATGGGGCAGAATGCTCGCCGATTCACGAAATCTGATTCAGGAGGTACCCTGGACTGTTCTATTCCCGGGACTTTGTATTATGCTGACTATGCTAGGATTCAACTTAATTGGCGACGGGTACTTGATCCGAAGATGAAGGGATAGAGTGCCAGTCATTTCCCGGTTTTGTCATATATTATCGAATCAGAAGGTGGGTGACCTTAACAAAGGTTGGCCCTCCTTTTTTTGAATTGATGGCCGGCGATACCGACGGAACCAGCTGAAATATTCAAGCGTGGTGTTGCTTTGCGCAATAATTCTATACATGGTATTCAACAAGCGCTTAATGTTTGCGGTACCCCTTGGAACTATCGCATTAGTTTTATAGGCTGTAAAAGCCCACCAAAAAATCAATGTCGGGTTCAGCGGGTTCATCACCTTCTGTTCGCAAAAAAACTGGAGCGGTACGCAGATGGGGACATCCCCTTATTCTTTGAAAACTGCCTGGAAAAATGAGAGGCACTAATAAATCCTACAAGATAGGCAATCTCTTCTATAGAATTACTGCTTTTCCGTAATAGTTCAGTAGACTTATTTAAACGGGTTTGTACCAGATAAGTTTTTGGGCTGATGTTCAAGTGCTTTTTAAAAAGCCGGAACAAGTAAGAGCGTTCGATTTGAACCTTTTCCGCCAGAAATTCAACTGAAAATGCGGGATTTTGATAATTTGTATGAATCAGCTTGACGGCATGTTGCACATATTTTTCTGCTTCGGTCAAACGATGACGTAATTCTTCCTGATGCTGCTTTCTTAATAGATTTAAAATATGATATGCTTCACCAAGTGCAGCAAAATGCTGGTCGTTTTCCGAATAATAATACACATTTGCGAACAGCTCATCCATTATACCTTTATCATGAAAGGTATATATGTAATTGGCTGTATCATTCGAAGGATCCGTAAGTAATCCGCACTGCTGAAAAAACTCCCGGGCGAACGTTCCATTGAATCCAATCCATCTGTAACTCCATGGATTACCTGCTAATGGATAATAGTTATTCTTGGCATGAGGGGGGATGATAAAACCATCTTTCTCTTTCAAGTGATGTATCTCATCCTCAATGAAAAAAAGCCCCTCACCTTCCGTGATATAGTGAATCAGGTAATAATCGATCGGTTCATATTGATACGGTTCACGAGGCTGAACATCTTCATACCCGCACTCGAATATATAAAATTCATTATTCAGCTTTTCCTTCATTTGAAATGTACCAATGGAATCAAACAATGAAAATCCCTCCATGCAACATAATGTCAAGTAGTGACAACGTATGGTTATTTTCGAGATAGGTGTCTTTCTATTATAATGAAAGCGCACTCACCACTTTTAAGAGTGTAAACATTATAACAGAAATGATGAAATTTAAGTAACATCGTCTTTTTTGGGGGACGTGGAAAGGGGTTTTTTAAATGAATGAAAGTAGAAGAAGAATCACTTCTGTATCATTCCTGCTGATGACTTTTACAGCAGTATTTGCATTTAATAACATCATAAATGCAACGGCAAGTATCGGACTTTCAGCGGTTCCCACCTTTTTGTTTGCAACCGTATTCTATTTTTTTCCGTTTGCTCTGATGATTGGGGAATTTTCCTCCGCAAATACGGATGCAGAGTCAGGTGTATACAGTTGGATTAGAACGTCTTTAGGTGATAAATGGGCTTTTCTTGGTTCATGGTCGTATTTTTTTGTCAACTTGTTTTTCTTTGTGTCTTTATTACCACAGACGTTAATTTATGCCTCCTATACGTTTGTTGGACATAACGTTTTTGGCGGTATCCATGGAACCATCACTATTTCCCTGCTATCCATTATCCTTTTTTGGTTAACCACATTCGTTTCGGTAAAAGGGGTATCTTGGATTTCCAAAGTCACGGATGTATCTGGAATCGCAAGAATATTGATGGGGGTGGGCTTCATAATACTTGCATTGGCAGTATACTTCTTGCTAAAGGAGCCATCGGCACAGGAATTTTCTGGTGAGTCGGTACTCCCTGGTGCGAACTGGAATTATTTAATGACGCTGGCTTGGATATTGCAAGCGGTTGGAGGTGCTGAAGCTGTGGGTGTTTATGTGAAAGACATCAAGGGTGGGAACAAGACCTTCGTGAAAACACTCATTATTTCAGCGATATCCATTGGTGTGATTTATGCTTTGGGAGCCGCAGCAGTCGGACTGGTTTTGCCTGCTGAACAGCTGCAAGGAAATTATTCGAATGCTTTATTTGATGCATTTGCTGTATTGGGTAACCACTTTGGAATTAGCAGTGGCATTATGACGCGAATTGTCGGGTTGATTATGCTCTTGAGCGCGGCAGGTTCTTTGGTGATTTGGACAGCGGCACCAGTGAAAATTTTATTCTCGGAAATTCCTAGCGGTATCTTTGGTAAGTGGGTCTCCAGGACAAATGAAGAAGGAAATCCAACAAATGCCCTTATCCTGCAAGCAGTCGTGGTTACCGTGCTGATGATCATTCCTGCACTGGGAATCGGCTCTATTGACACATTGTTGAAAACGCTTATTAATATGACTGCAGCAACTTCATTGATACCAGTATTGTTTTTGCTTGTATCATACATTGTACTGCGGATAAAGAAGGACCACTTACCCAGGACGTTTCAAATGGGCGGCAGAAGAACTGGAATCGGGATCGGAGTGCTGCTGCTGGCGTTCTTCATCTTTGCCTTTTTAGTTTCGACTTTTCCATCACCGGCTTCATTGCTGGCGTATTTTAAGTCTGGGACAGTTGCAGAAGGAACAGCAAATCCTTTATTCAGCCTGCTTTATAATGTGTTAGGTATCGTTATATTCGTTGGATTCGCCTATGTTTGCTATAAGAGATACGAAAATAAACAAATTGGGGGAGTTAAACATGATCAAAAAGAAAAGATGGGAAAATAACCGGATTGATGGCATTGGCAGGTTGGAGCCGCGTGCGCATTTTGATAGTTACCCGACAAGGTCAGCAGCCATTGAAAGAGATGTATCCGCTTCTCATTTTCACTTGAGTCTGAACGGAATGTGGTCTTTTCTTTTCCTGGATGCACCGGAATACAGCCCGGATGGCTTTTATAAAACAGCGTTCGACAGTTCATCATGGGATACAGTGGAAGTACCAGGCAATTGGCAGCTACAAGGCTATGGTAAAATGCACTATTCGGATTTGTGGTATAACTTTCCGATCAATCCGCCATATGTACCTACTGAAAATCCAACGGGCATTTATCGCCGCAGTATAGAAATAGAAGAAATGAAAGCGGATTTTCAATATATCTTAAATTTTCAAGGCGTAGATTCTGCATTTGAATTATATATAAACGATGTTTTTGTTGGATACAGCAAAGGTGCGCGCATCCAGAGTGAATTTGATGTATCTGAATCACTTCACGTTGGTTCAAATGTTGTTACAGTCCGCGTTTTCCAGTGGTCGGACGGTACTTATCTGGAAGATCAGGATATGTGGTGGCTTAGTGGGATATTCCGTGATGTTACGCTCTATGCCAGGCCGATTGCGGGATTATATGATTTTACGGTAAAAACGTATTTTGATCAAAATTACACAAATGCTACCTTACTTGTCAATCCAGTGTTGAAAGCACAGGGACAGATGATTGCCTATGAACTGTTGGATTCGGCGGGAAAATCTATTTTGAATCAAACACTCCCTGCGAATCAAAGCCTTGTAACAGAAGTGAAGTCTCCTGAAAAATGGTCCGCAGAAGCACCGAATTTGTATACATTGCTGATCACTGTGTATCAGGGAAATCATATCGTGGAAGTCGTCAGGCAGTCAGTCGGGTTCCGGCAAATCGAGCTTTCCGGAAATACGTTTTTGGTAAACGGAAAGGCGATTAAACTAAAGGGTGTGAACAGACATGATTATAATCCGGCTCACGGCAGAGTGACCACGAAAGCAAGCGTAGAGGCGGATATCCGGCTGATGAAACAGCACAATATCAACGCCGTCAGGACCGCTCATTATCCGAACGCACCATACTTCTATGATTTATGTGATGAATATGGACTTTATGTAATTGATGAAACGGATTTGGAATGTCACGGCTTTGAACTAACGGGTGATTATAAATGGCTTGCTGATAATCCGGAGTGGGAGATGGCTTTTGTAAACAGATTGAAGCGGATGCTGCAGCGGGATAAAAATCATCCATCTATCCTGATGTGGTCCCTTGGAAATGAGTCTGCATTCGGGCAAAACTTCCGTAAAATGGCTGCATATGCCAAGGCTGCAGATCCGACTCGTCTTGTGCATTATGAAGGTGATTTCGAAGCGGAAGTAAGTGATGTGTACTCCACCATGTATACATGGCTGGAGCGGGAAAAAGGATTGACGATGGATCAAATTGTCGCAAATACCCAAAAACCTCATATATTATGCGAATACGGTCATGCCATGGGAAACGGACCCGGGAATCTGAAGGAGTACCAGGATATTTTTTATGCGCACAAGCATATGCAAGGCGGTTTTATATGGGAATGGTTTGATCATGGTATTGAGACAAAAACGCCTGATGGAACGACTTACTACAAATACGGTGGGGACTTCGGAGATGATCCAAATAACGGCAACTTCTGTATTGATGGGTTGCTAATGCCTGACCGGACGCCCTCGACGGCTTTAAAGGAATTTAAAAAAGTGATTGAACCGGTTGAAACGACTGCGTTAGATGTACAAGCAGGTGTATTCAGGTTAACCAATCGTCAAGATTTCCGTGGATTGGATGCCTTTCAATTAATATGTCGTTTTTATGAGGATGATCGATTGATTGCGGAAAATGAAATAGATATCCCTGAAACAGCAGCCGGACAGGTATCCGATCTGAAAGTGACATATCCCGAAATTGATGAAAAACAGTCTGGAGCCCAGTATACAATCCATTTCATATACCAGTTAAGGCAAAAGGAAAAGTGGGCAGACGCCTGTTTTGAGGTGACGCGCAGTGTATTTGTTTACCATAAGGAACCCGATGCAGTTGGCCCAGCCAAGGAATGGGCGGAAGCCATTCAGGTACAAGAAAAAGAAAGTCGCATACTGGTAACTGGAGAAGGCTTCACAGTGGCATTCGATAAAGTGCGGGGTACGCTTGATAAAGTGCTCCACCAGGGACATGAGGTAATTCAACAGGGGCCAAGACTGAATTTTTGGCGGGCGCCGATTGATAATGATATGTATATTCTGGAAGATTACAGAAATAAATATTTTATGCATCTTGGCCATGAATCTGTTCGGGATGTGACATGGCAGGCAGAAGAAGATGAATTCATATGGGAGGTCCGTTCCTTCTATGGTACGACGAACAGTTCCTGGTACTATGATATAACAAGCAGATATGTGGTTTCATCCGATGGAAAAATTCATGTGCAGATCGCCGGCATTGCTGCTGGCAGAAAGGAAAATGCCCCGCCAATGCTTCCGCGTATCGGCATTAACATGAAGATAGACAAGCAATTTGATCAAGTTTCGTGGCGTGGCCTCGGTCCACATGAAAATTATGCAGATTCCTGCCAATCAGCCTATCCGGGGGTTTTTACGAAATCGGTAGACGAATTATTTGTCAATTACGTGATGCCACAGGAGAATGGCAACCATATGAAATGTGATTGGATAAGTATGAACAGTGCCAAAGGTGCGTCCTTGCTTTGCAGGGCAGATGAAGAAGTGGAATTCAGTGCTTCCTATTATGAAGATAGTGATTTGGAAAAGGCTGCTCATACGATAGCGTTAGAAAAACGGGATTACATTGTCTGGAATATAGACAGTCGACAAAATGGACTTGGAAGCAACTCTTGCGGCCAGGACCAGCTAGATCGCTACCGATGCAAATTCGAAGACTTTTCGCTAGGTTTTGTACTTGTTCTGGTGCCTGTCACTTCCCGAGATATGTCAAATATTATCGAATAAGAGGTTTTACAATGGAATGAAGGTATGATCAGGGAGGAGAACTACATTATGGGGAAACGAAGCAAAAATTTGTTCGTCGGTCTATGTTTATTGCTAATGGCTTGTGCTGTTTTTGGGTGTGAAAGTAAGGATGACAGTACAAGCAAGCATGAAAGAGGCGGCCCTGATAGGGAGTCACATCAAATAGCTCGGACAAATGTTGACCAGTTTGCAAATGTACTGGATTTATCAGCAAATCCGACCGAAGAAGTGAATGGTTTGTATGATACGAATAAGTATAATCATTTTTCAGACTTAGGTGCTTGGCACGGATACTATCAGCCTGACAAGAACAATAAAAAATTACTTGGGGGTTTTGCCGGCCCATTGATTGTTGGTGAGGAATATCCAGTCAACCTTTCTGATTCCATTAATCGTATACAAATTACAAATAAACAAACGAAGGAACAATATGATCTTAGTAAAAGTAAGTATATTGATTTTTCTTCATTTCCGGGCAGATTGGAGCAGAAATATGTATTAGATGATTTCACATTACAATTATCATTGATTTTCGTCAGTAATCGATCTGCACTGATCCGTACAGAAATCGAGAACAATAGTAAAGAACCTTTGAAACTGGATATTTCTTGGAAAGGCGCTGTATTCTATAGCGTTATGGATGGGGAAAATAAAATCGATATTCGAACAGGTTTGCAAAAAGATGGAAACGGTATCCAGGTTAATTTCGGAAAGGTCCGGGAAAAGTGGTCCTACCTGGCTACGGATGAAGTGAAATATACTATTTCCCGCGATAAAAAGATTGATACGAAAATAAACGGAAGGAATTATACTTCTTCATTGAAGGATTCAGTAAATATAGAGCCGGGGGGAACGTTTGAAACCTCCTCGACAGAATCCTATACATTTACAAAGGATGAATTCTCCAAGGAGAAGGCAAAATTACCCGATTACATCGAAGAACAAGAAAGCTATTTCAAAGAAAATAAAAAGAGATGGCAAGGATATCTGGATAAAACGTTTACCGGGAAAAAAATAAAGGATTTTCCAGAATATCAAAATGCAGCAGTAAAATCGATTGAAACGTTGATAACAAATTGGCAAAGCCCTGCTGGTGCCATCAAGCATGACGGGATCGTCCCTTCCATGTCCTATAAATGGTTTATGGGCATGTGGGGCTGGGACTCATGGAAAGCAGATGTCGCATTGGCTTATTTTCATCCGGAACTGGCGAAAAACAATTTGCGCGCCTTGTTTGATTATCAAATCAAATCTGATGATGACGTCAGACCACAGGATAAAGGGGCGATTATTGACGCGATTTTCTACAATCAGGATAGCCCCCGCGGCGGAGAAGGCGGAAACTGGAATGAACGGAATTCCAAGCCTCCATTGTCGGCTTGGGCAGTTTGGAAAATTTACGAGGAAACAAATGACAAGAAGTTTTTAAAAGAAATGTATCCTAAACTGATGGATTACCATCGTTGGTGGTATGCAAACCGCGATCATGATAATAACGGCGTTGCTGAATATGGAAGCATGGTCAGCGATGCCAATTGGAAAACGGATGAAGAAGGAAAAGTCATAAAGGACGAACAAGGACAAGCGGTATTGGATGAGGAGGCTGTTATTGAAGCTGCCGCTTGGGAAAGCGGCATGGATAATGCTACCCGCTTCGATAAAGAAGGCAGCGGTAAAAGTGATGTTGGTGTAAAAGTCTTCGAAAATCAAAGGGATGGAGAAGTTATAGGTTACTCCATTAATCAAGAATCTGTTGACCTGAACTCCTATCTCTATGCTGAAAAGGGTTTCCTGAAATTGATGGCAACTGAACTTGGAAAGAATGAAGATAAGAAGAAACTAAACGATGATGCAAGCAAGCTGAAGAAATATATCCAAGAAAACATGTATGACAAGGACTCTGGATACTTCTACGATTTACAAATCAACGAAGATGGCTCCAAAACGAAATTGTTAGTGAACAGGGGAAAGGGCACGGAAGGCTGGCTCCCGCTTTGGGCCAATATCGCTACTGACAAACAGGCAAAAAATGTAAAGAATCATATGATGGACGAAAATAAATTCAATACGTACTTGCCTTTCCCGACAGCATCAAAGGATAATGAAAAATTCAATCCGGATACCTATTGGCGCGGCCCGGTTTGGTTGGATCAAGCCCTATTCGGCGTAGAAGCACTGCAAAATTATGGCTTTGACAGTGAAGCAATGGAATCAATCAAAAAACTGTTTAATCATGCGGAAGGTTTAATGGGAAATGGCCCGATTCACGAAAATTATAACCCGTTAAATGGCAAAGGTCGCAGTACGAAAAATTTCAGCTGGTCGGCAGCATCATATTACTTGTTATATAAAAATAGTATGCTAAGTAAACATCCGACGACGCAAGATGCTTTTAAGTGAGGTAGGTATAAAAGAGATTCATTAAATAGATTAGAATAAAATGTACATTAAGAACGTAGATCTTATGGCAGGATTTAACTTAGATAGTACTAGCCTGAAAATGGTTCCGGTTTTTTTGTTTTGATAATCGGAACCATTTTTTATTCACTTTATAATAATGTATCCCTTTGTCAGGACACAAAAAACGATTATTTAAGATAAACTCTCCTTCCTGTGTGTGATATTTTGCTGTCTTTTGCAGGGTTATAATATTCACTACGTCCACTACCCTTGACCGCCTTTGTGTCCGTGGTAAGATTTTATGCGGTGGATGGTAGAAAAAAGCCCTTATGGGCAACCTCCGCATCAGCGTACCACAGACAATCACTTTCTAAGCCCCATTGGCGGGACCCGGCTTAGTGTCCAATGCTATAGACACATTATTAAAGGATGCCCAAGCTCAGCATCCTTTTTTACTTCAGAGAGTATAAAATTTGGTTCAGTAACAATTTACGGGGCACATAATTCGACAACTTTGATTTAAAAAAGAAAAATCCAACCATCTGTCGTATTGGTAAAGTATCGACAATAAATACCAACGAAAGGATGATTTGGATGCTTAAGCATTATACCATTGACTAGTGATGGTAAGAAAATGCCTTTTGTCATTTCTTATCAAGTAGAAGTTCCCTTTGGATTTCCGGACGCAGGTTTATATCGGTATCTTCAGTTAACCAATCAAGGTGTTCATTGCCCAGATTGTGGATTCTGGGCAACCAAAGTACATGAATATCATCCGAAACGGGTTATTGCTGGTTGTCACAATGATACTCCTATTATTGATCATTTCAATCATCGCCGTTTTGTATGCGATGTTTGTCATGAGTATCTTCGGAAAAGTGTATGGAAAGAAAATAACCGGACAACTATTTAAAGATGGCAAAGAAATCACACTTCGAAATGTGAATGATGCTATTCGAAATGGCATTGCATATGTATCGGAGAATCGTAAAGAATTTGGCTTGATCTTGGTTGATAGTGTCAAAAACAATCTTACCCTGGCAAATTTGAAGGAAATATCCAAGTGGAATGTACTTGATCCCGGAAAAGAAAAAATGGAGGCAGAAAATCTTAAACAAAAAATGAATATCAAAACACCATCCATTGAACAAAAAACAATCAACCTCAGCGGCGGGAATCAGCAAAAGGTCGTACTGGGAAAATGGATGTTCACTGACCCGGATATTCTTATTTTAAATGAGCCTACACGCGGAATTGACAGGAATGTTGATATTTCGTGGGCTTACGCTGGTTGCTCTCGGTGGAAAAACGATTGCCCCATTTCCGGATGGGTTCCGCAGCTTAAGTTCTTCATTCGTTCCGGATATATTCGGTGGGGGAGATCTTCAATTATTCACCATTCTAATAGGGGGGATATTGTCACTTGGCTATATTCTTTTCGAATTAAAAAACAGGAAGACAAATTTGAAATATCAATTTAAAAGTCTATCTTTCCCTATGTTTGTCTTGAAACTATTTATTTTTATCGTGATTATCAATCTATTTACATTTGTCCTTGCGAAATATGAAGGGATTCCGTATGTGCTGATCATTTTGTTTGTTTTAATTATTGGATATACATTTGTGATGAATAAAATGGTGATAGGGCGCCATGGGAATGTTAGCCTAGTCGGCCATAGACAAGCTTTTATAGCTGGTTTCTTGGCTTGAGGAAACATACCCATAGAGGCTCCATGTCAAGTTACGCGGCATAGGAACTGTATTTTGGGAAATTGAATTTAATTGCATTCTAAAACGGGACTCCTCCAGGACGTTAGATCACATTGAGTTCGCGCCTGAGGCTTTGAGACCTCGCGTGACAGCCTTATGGATCTTGTCCTATAAGTACGAATAATACGTGAAAAACCAAGCTTGTATCGCTAGGCTGTATCCTCTGTAGGATGAAAAAAAGCAAGATCCTTTCACGCTCTGGAGGGGCCCCATTATAAAGTCCTGTGGTAGTTGACTCTTTGAAAAAACTGACAATTTCGGGGTTTGGTTAGACTTAACCTTTTTTAGTTGAAATTAATGCTTGACTTATTTTCCATTATACGCTGTCACTTCCTGGTTTACCTCGAATTTTATCGAAAAATAGAAAGGCCTCCATCTCTCATTCGAAATAGCGGCCTTTCTTGTTCATTCATTTTTATCCTGTACTATGCCTGGCAACGTTCCATTTCAATTTATCTACAACAGGCCGATGCCTGGTTCGTCGGATAAAAAGATTTCTTCGCCCTCATAGCGCATGACACCAGGTTTTTCTGTCAGCCATAATGGTGCATCCAAATCAAAATACGTGACATTCGGGTGGGCAGTTGCAAAGTGTGCTGCACACCTACAGAAAGTCCTGGCTCCATCATGCTGCCTATCATACAAGAAATGCCGTATGTTTCAGCGATGCTGGCAATCTTCCAAGCCTTGGAAATTCCACCGCATTTCATCAGTGTGATATTCAATAGATCGACATAGCGGCCCGCTACCAAATGAAGTGCATCACGGGTGGAAAATAGACTTTCATCCGCCATGATCGGAATGCTCACATGGTCAGTGACAAACTTCAAACCGTCCAAATCATGGGCAGCTACAGGCTGTTCGATCAGCTCGATGGCAAATTCTTTCGCTTGCATTTGTTCGATCAGCTGTACAGCTTGTTTGGGTTTCCAGCCCTGATTGGCATCAAGACGCAGCATCACATGGTCAGGAACTGCTTCTTCAATCGCTGCTATCCGGTCAATGTCCAATTCGGGCTGGGAACCAACCTTTATTTTTAAACGCTGAAAACCATCAGCAATGGCTTGCTTGGCATCTGCGGCCATTTTCTCCGGGGTATCTACACCTACCGTCATACATGTTGTCAGAGGTTTTCGATCACCCAGATAACTATATAGCGGCATACCGAGTAATGTGCTGTAGGCATCATGCATGGCGATATCTGCTGCCGCTTTTGCACTGGTGTTGCCAACACAACAGGACTGAATCGCGGCAAGCAACGATTGAAAATGCGCGATGTCTTTTCCTACCAATGCCTGTTTGATCGGCCCAAGCAGAGTAGCTTGAATGCTTTCTGCAGAGTCACCAGTGATCACCCAGGTTGGGGCGGCTGCTCCTTTGCCAGTGATGCCATTTTCCAGGACGACAGCAACCTCGATGCTTTCTATTTCATTTGCCGTTCGCAAGGCTGTTTTGAATGGCCTTTCAAGCGGGATGTTCCGATGGGTGATACGCAAATCCTTAATAATCATTTCCTCACTCCTCGCTGAATGTCAACCAATCAAAGCATACCCAGGATTTTTCCGACCAGCATACCGAAGTAAGTCCCCAGGAATGAACCAATCAAGGCCATGATGACTCCGACCGGAATCAATGTACGGCTGTATGCTGCGGCGAGCATTGGCGCTGAAGCCATCCCGCCAATGTTTGCAAGACTAGCGATGCCAAGTGTGAACAAGTCGTATTTGAAAAGTTTGGCAAGCAACAGCATGATGACCAAATGGAACAGCATAATGAGGAAGCCGGAAACGACATATATCGGCGCCTGTGCAATCTGTGAAAAATCGGATTGAGAAGCGATCAACGCTACAATGATATAAAGCATGACATTGGATATATCCAGTGAGCCGGGAATCCTGGAAACTTTTGTCTGGCCAAGAATGAGCCCGACAACAGAAGCAATCATGATGGTCCAGGTCGTGCCATTGATTACTGTTCCTACCTCTGGCAGATGGTCCCCGGCGAAGGTAGCTAAGGATGATACCAGCAACCCGATTCCGAGCAAATATAAAATATGCTGGAATTTGATACCGGAATCCTGCTCTTGTTGGTTCGATGCCATTTCTTCAAGTCCTTGCTGCATAAATCCCGTATCCGCTTTTGTCCAGCTATTGAATTTTCCAGCGAATGGCACCAGCCAAAACATGAACATGACCCATACTGCGTAGTTGATCGTGTCCATCATCAATGCATAGCCGAAGATGTTCTCCGGCACTTTAAGCACTCCTTGAAGTGCAACCATGTTGGCAGATCCGCCAGTCCAGCTTCCGGCCAATGCACCAAATGCCCGCCATGTATCCGGGGCGTAAAAATGCTTGAATAGGACATACACAATCACAAAACCAAGCAGGATACTGACCACCGCGACAATATAGCCTCCAAGCATCCTTGGTCCAAGTTTGATAATGCTTTTGATATCACATTTTAAAAGCATGATCATCAGCATAGCGGGCATCAGGGCCCCTTTGACATTCGTGTAAACCCCATCTATAGCGTCATTATCAGCAAACAGACCAAATGTCTGTAATGCGGCTGCGCCAATATAGATCAAAACAATTCCAGGAATGAATTTAAAAAAGCGATTCGTGCTGAATTTCTTTTCAATTGCCACCATTAGCGCGGCCAGTGCTACAAGGACACTTAAATACATGAATCCATCTGTAATCATTTGGCTTCCTCCTGTTCTAGCAAAAGCAAAAATCCAGCCCGACGGTAAATGTCAGTCCGGATTTTGTCTAGGTAGATGTAGACAAAGCAGCTTTTGCTTGTATATATTTATTTTTTGCCTCGTTAAATGCGACAATAAGTGCTTTTTGCGATGAGCCATGATATCGATTGCGGATGTTTTCTTCAATCATGTCGTCATCTATTTTCTGCCCTGTGAAAAGTGATTGGACAAATCGATTCGTCAACCCGACTGTCGCCGAGCATTCACTGTCGACAATTTCATCCCTGTCATAATCTATCACCAAGGCTAGAAAGAATTGGCTGTACTTTTTTGTAATCGGATTGTTTTGCGGTGCCTTTGCATCCACGATGACATAAATCGTATGCTGATGATACATGTTCTCATACTCCTTCAACGTGTGACAGACGATGCAAGGGACCAGTAAGGGAAGCTTACGGTGACTCGCGACATGCAACCGCTTACATAGAGTTACATTAACAATGATAGCATCCTATTTATTATTGGTCAATGAAGACAATACATGATTCGACAAAAATTACCCTTTGGGTGATGACAAGTGGGGGCCGCGAAAATAAAGAAACTGCAATATCATGTACATTATGCTGCCAAACCATTCGTGAAGGGAAGAGAACAACGCATCATTCATTTGCGGCATGATCTGTGCTATGTTATACTTCTATTTACTACATATGTAGTTTTAATATAAAAACTACATATGTAGTAAATAGAAGAAAAGAAACGGAGTGAATCCTATGAAAAACAGACTTGAACGGCGAAAAAAACGCGTTGAACGTTTTCGATATATCATTATTACAGCCATGCTATTGTTCACAGGTGGCAGCTGGGCAGTATTTCATGCCATTTATCAAAACGATGAGAAAAAAGCACAAGCTGCAGCAGATAAGTTCATCGGGATACTGGAACATAAATCGTATGAAAAACTAGGCACCATTCTTGATCAGGAATCTTATCAAGCATTGGATTATACGCTGCAAGATGTCAAAGACAGGTATGATCATATATTCAACGGCATAAACATGCAACCTATTAGCGCGTCCAACATCAAACTGAAAAAGGTAAAAAACGGTGAACATAAGCTGGCCTTTCAATTAAACTTCACGACCCCCTTAGGCAAACTGAAAAATTTAACTTATCATACCGAACTGGTGAAGAATCATGGTCGATTTCAGGTGAAATGGGATCCTTCGCTCATTTTTCCTGGCATGAAAGGAAAAGACCAGGTTGTTTTTCACGAATGGGGCGCAGAACGAGGGGAAATCATCGACAGAAATGAAAACAAACTTGCTGCAAATGAAAATTTCAAATGGGCAGGCGTCGTAATGAAGGACCTATCAAAAGGGGACATAAAGAAAAAAAGACTGCAAGCCATCAGTGACGAACTACATGTTTCCACAAAGGAGATCAAACAAAAACTGCAGCAAAGCTGGGTAAAAGATGATTTGTTCGTACCCTTAAAAATCATTCCTCCAAAGGAAGCTAAAAACATTCCAGGCATTTCCTATCAGGATACAAAGATCCGGTACTATCCATTAAAAGAAGCTGCAGCCAACTTGATCGGCTATACCGGAAAAGTGACGAAGGAAGACATGGAAAAACATCCGGAACTAGCTGCGGGAGATACGATTGGCAAAGCCGGTCTGGAAAAAGCTTTCGACAAGCAGCTGCGCGGAACTAACGGCGGTGAAATTGTCATTGTGGATGAAAACGGAGAGGAAAAGAAAACGATTCAGTCTGTTGACAAATCAGATGGAAAAGATGTGCACTTGACGATTGACGCACATATTCAGGAAAAAGCATACCAACAACTGGATAAAAAAGCCGGGTCTACAGTTGTAATGGACCCCAAGAAGGGCGGCCTTTTCGCGCTGGTAAGCTCCCCTTCCTACGACCCCAACAAAATGGTCCAGGGCATATCGCAAAAGGAATATGACATCTATGCAAATGACAAAAATCAGCCGTTCATTTCACGATTCGCGAGCCGTTATGCACCCGGGTCCACCTTCAAAACGATCACTGCAAGCATTGGGATGGATGCGGGGGTGACTTACCCAGGGAAACAAAGAACCATTCATGGACTCAGCTGGCAAAAGGACAAATCGTGGGGCGGGTATTCCGTCACCCGTGTCTCAGATGTGGCTGATGTCGATATGAGAAAAGCACTTATATACTCCGATAACATTTATTTTGCACGGGAAGCATTGGAACTTGGTGAAACAGAATTTCGAACAGGGTTGGAAAAATTCATTTTTGGTGAGGATCTGGATTTGCCAATCGCCATGCATGCGGCGCAAATTTCCAACGATGAAAAATTCGGATCCGACATTCTATTAGCGGATACGGGCTATGGCCAAGGTCAATTACTGATTTCTCCCATCCAACAGGCAACGATGTATTCCGTATTTGAAAACGACGGAAAAATGGTTTACCCGAAGTTGCTTGCTGATGAACATGACGTCAAAACCAAACAAGCAATCAGCAAGGAAACTGCAAACGAAATGAAGCGGCTATTGCAAGAAGTTGTGACGGATCCAAATGGGACTGCTCACTCACTGTATGATCCGGATCGTCAGCTGGCAGCAAAAACAGGCACAGCGGAATTAAAAATGGAGCAAGGAAAAAAAGGCGATGAAAATAGTTTTTTGCTGGCATTCGATACGGAAGGTGACAGGTTCCTAATCGTTTCATTGGTTGAAAACTACGATTCAGGTGCATCTGCAACACAACTGAATAAGCCGTTGATTGCAGATTTGTACAGCTACCTGCTGGAACCTTGATCGCATATGGGGGAACAGAAGATGAGGAAAAACAACAAAAAGAAAATGGCCCAGTTGCCCTTCCGATTGAACATACTGTTTGTCATTGTTTTTTTGCTGTTTTCAGTACTGATTGTTCAGCTTGGAGTTGTACAAATATTACATGGAGACAGTTTTCAGGAAAAAATTGATCATACAGTCAAAGATACTGCCAGCATTCCTGTACCGAGGGGAAAAATATATGACCGGAATGATCAGCTGGTTGTCGACAACAAGCCGCTGTACGCTATTACCTATACGCCACCAAAAGGTGTGTCGGCAAAAGAGAAGCTGGATGTAGCTAAAAAGCTGTCCGCCTTCATGACCATGGATGCGGATAAATCGGAAAAAGAAAAAATGATAACCACCCGGGACAAGAAGGAATATTGGTATTTGTTACATGAAAAAAAGGCCAATCAGCGGTTATCGGACAAAGAGGCAGCCAAAATGGACAATGCCACACAATATCAAACGATCCTAGAAAGGATCACTAAAAAGGAAATCAGCCATTTTTCCACAGCGGACAGGAACACCATGCTGATCAAAAAGGAAATGGACAAGGCATATGCACTGACTCCGCAAACAATCAAGAACCATCACGTAACTGCCAAAGAATATGCGATGGTTTCCGAGCATTTGCAGGAACTTCCGGGTGTTAATGCGACAACAGACTGGGAGAGAAGTTATCCGTTTGAAGGTACGTTCCGGAATATACTGGGATCGGTCACCTCAGAGAAGCAAGGCATCCCTTCTGAAAAACTGCGTACGTATCTTGCCAAAGGATACAACCGTAATGACCGGATCGGAAAAAGTGGTTTGGAAGAACAATATGAAGATCTGTTGCGCGGCAGAAAAGAACAAATCGAGTATACGACCAATAAGCAAGGTGATGTGATCGACACGAGTGCGGTTGTAAAAGGGGAACGGGGCAAGGATCTGGTGCTGACGATTGATATGGTATTTCAAAAACAGCTGGATAGCATTGTCATGGAAGAACTGAAAGCGACGAAAAATCATTCTCCATATCTGAATAGATATCTAGAGGATGCCATGGCAATCGCGGTCAAACCGAAAACTGGCGAAATACTGGCAATGTCCGGTGCCCATTATGACCGAAAAAAACAAAAATATGAAAATGCAGATTATAAAGTGATGTATGATACCCATCAACCTGGTTCTGTGGTAAAAGGAGCCACTATTTTAACAGGGCTGCAATCTGGTGTCATCCAACCGGGAACAACCTTTTATGATGAACCGGTCAAGATTGCGGGCACACCAGCCAAAAAATCATGGAAGCCCTATGGTTTGGGCACAGTGAACGATATACAGGCACTGAAGGTGTCCTCCAATGTGTACATGTTTTATATTGCCATGCGGATGGGCGGGGAATACCACTACCAGCCGAATAAAAAAATTTCATTCCAGCCAGAAGCAGTAACAGACATGCGCCATTCCTTCAGCCAATTCGGCTTGGGTGTACAAACAGGCGTGGACTTTCCTTACGAGGCAATTGGCTACAGAGGCGAGCATCCGAAAGCTGGCAATCTATTAGATTTCGCGATTGGAAACTATGATACATTCACAACGCTGCAATTGGCACAATATGTGTCCACCATTGCTAATGATGGATACAGGGTACGCCCGCATTTTTTGAAAGAAGTACGGGAGCCCGCTGCAGAAGGTAATGAGCCTGGTCCGATGAGGAGATCCATTCCTGCGGATATCCTGAACAAAATTCAAATGGATGATAAATATATCAAGCGTGTACAGGAAGGCTTTCGACAGGTCGCACAAGCGCCCGATGGCACAGCTAATAAGTATTTCAATACGAAGCCATATACGTCTTATAACATCGCTGCCAAAACAGGAACAGCTGAAAGTGAAATATATGAAAATGGTAAGAAAGCAGCTGACACAGAAAACCATTCACTGGTTGCCTATGCACCAATGGACGATCCTGAGATTGCCATTGCCGTGCTTGTTCCAAACTCTGGTGTGGGAATGGGGTATCCCGATAATGGTAATATCGCCAAAAGAACGTTGAAAGCCTATTTTGATTTGCAGGAATCCAGCTCGAAAAACTAACATTTTTTTGAAAATACACACCCGCCTTCTAGTTAGCCGGGTTTGGGAAATCGGTGAAATAGCCTGCTGAATCCCACATCAACTGGCTGTAAAATCCATGTTTTAAAAATTTTGTGGAATATGTAAGCACTGAAAAATGTGCATCTGCCCTTTAAATATCTTATCTATCTTGGTATAATAAATACTACACATGTAGAAATAGGAGGGCAATGATGAAGGACATACCGCAAATATCTGAAGCAGAATACGAAGTGATGAAAGTCGTCTGGAAGCATGAGCCGATTTCTACGCCAGAGGTTGTTGAGAAAGTTTCCAAAGAAATAGACTGGAAGCCGAATACCATTCAAACGATGCTGGCACGACTTGTGAAAAAAAAGATATTAAAAACCCAAAAAGACGGCAGGGCATATGTTTACAGAGCGTTGGTCAAAGAAAACGATTATATAGAACAAAAAAGCAAGTCTTTCCTAAATCGATTTTTTGACGGGACACTAAATGCAATGGTATTGAATTTCGTTAAAAACGACCAGCTTTCTGAAGAAGATATTTCGGAACTGAAAAGGATTTTGTCGGATGGAGATTCAAGGAAAGGAGAAAAATGATGGATACATTTGTACTTCGGCTGTTGCTGAGCACCATAATGGTATCCTTTCTCATTTTGCTCGTTATCCTTATTAAAAAAATATTCGCTGCACATATTTCTCCACAAATGCATTACAAAATATGGCTTTATATTGTAGTCCCGCCCATTTTTGCTGTCTTTCCATGGACTTTTATGCAGGTTGATGGCAAGCTGCAGGAGTTAAAAAAACTGCTGTTTGGCGGAATGAGCCGAGATAAAATTGCTGCAGGAAATCAAAATGATCATGCAGGTCTCACACAAACAGACGGTGCGAATGCACTGCATGACTTTGCTGTATCGGTAAACAATGCGGGCCCGGATATGCTGTTTAAGGCGTTAATTGTCATATGGCTCATTGGCGTTGCTGTATTTCTCCTGCTTGCCATTTATGCTGCCCGCAGAATGTATCAGCTGAAAAAGTCCACATCGACAATCAAAGATAAGCAAATATACGACTTGTTTGACGCGTGTAAAGCAACCGTTGGCATCAAGAAGCAGATACTTCTTCGGGAAAGCCATTTGATTTTCTCCCCTATCACGCTGGGGATCGCCAAGCCCTATATTCTTTTACCGGCAGACACGGGGAAAGCATTTTCTTTAGATGAATTAAAATATGTTTTATTACATGAATTATGCCACCAAAAAAGTAAAGATGTACTGGTGAACTACATGATGTGGCTGCTGCGTACGGTCTATTGGTTCAACCCGCTGATCTGGTATAGTTTGAAAAAAATCCACATAGACAGGGAATTGGCTTGTGATGCTAACGTGCTGGAACAATTGGACGAAAATGGTCATGTGGCATATGGACAAACCATCATTCGCTTTGCAGCAAAGCAGCATGACCGATCATATCGAAACTTTTCGACAGGAATAGGCGGTACAAAGCAACAAATCAAACAGAGGATCGTACGTATTGCAGGCTATTCCCGAAAGTCCAAGTCTGCAGCATGGAAAAACCGGGCAATCATGATTGGAATGGGGTTTCTTGTATTACTTTTTGCTCCATTTACGGCTGTTTTTGCCAGTTCGGATGACATCTATTCCTTCCATGGGAAAGATATTGTGAAGGAAGATATGGCTTCCTATTTTAATGGCAGCGAAGGCAGCTTCGTTTTGTATGATTCCGCCAAGGACGAATACCATATTTATAACCGAAAAATGAGCGTGCGCAGGGTCTCCCCAGACAGCACCTATAAGATTTATTCTGGATTGATCGCATTAGAAGAAGGAGTCATTACTCCCGCGGAAAGCAATAGGGTCTGGAATGGAAAAAGCTACCCAGTCCAGGCGTGGAATCACGATCAAAATTTGAGTTCCGCGATGAGTGATTCAGTCAATTGGTATTTTCAAAGATTAGATCAAGCTACGGGCCGGAAGAAACTGGAGAATTACTTTGCAAGTATCGGGTACGGAAATGAAGATTTTTCTGGTGGCTTGAGCAGCTTCTGGCTGGAGTCTTCTTTGAAAATATCTCCAGTCGAGCAGGTGCAAATGCTAAAGGCAATGAATGAAAACAAACTTGGTTTCCATAAAGAAAGCACGAATGCAATTAAAGACGTGCTCTTTGCCGGTGAACATCAAGGCAGCAAATTATATGGAAAAACCGGCACAGGTACCGTCAATGGCAAAGATATTAACGGCTGGTTTGTCGGTTTTGTGGTACAGGCTGATAACACTTATTATTTTGCAGTCAATGTTCAGGATGAGAATGGGAAAGCAAACGGCAGGAGTGCCATGAAGATTGCCAAACAGATCCTGCGGGATAAACATATTTATGATTGATGTATGCAATACCAGGCAACACTGAAAGTCAGTTTGTTTTCAATACATGCACAATGTGGTTTTCTAATTATAGAAAAGCATACCATAATAAAAACCGTCTCATGCGTGAACTGAAACGGTTCCAACAGATCAACCCCAACAAGTGGGGAAGTGCTAAAGATTAATAATCTCTCGCGGCTCGGGTTGATATGCTCCCCATGTAGTAGACAGAGAAATAATAAAAATTCTCTAATACTAAATAGGGAGCATTTATTATTTCTAACAGAATGGCAAAACATACGTTGGATGAAAGAATACAGGCTGTATGATGTGTTATTGAGGGGAAGAAGTCAGTGACTGTAACTGCAAGAATGTGGTGTTGACAAAACCACCATCCAGGCCCGGGTTCATAAATATCAAGCAACCGGTATGGAAGGCCTAAAAGAAGCAAAAAAATGGAAGAGATGTCCTAAGGAATTAAAGATGAAAGCACATGACCAATCAGCAAACGATGATGCGAAAAATATCTTTCCCGCTTGTAGCTGCATCATTCACATATACAGTCAAAAAAGGTCGTTGAAAAGCACCTGTTTTTCGGAAGGCTCAACAGCAAATATTTGGCTACAGACGTGTGCCAAATTTTTTGTACAATGTATGTTTTAATGCTAGTCTAGGGAGACACAAACAAGGGCGATTACCTGAAGCACGTGAAGGGATCAAGTTGCAAGATTTCCTAAACAAAAGATGAAAGAGGTACAAAATAAATGACTGATGTATACAGCGATGTGGTCCAATTTCGGGGGACGCATGGGGAATTCGGCTTTTTTCAAGGAAAGAAACTCTTGTCTTCGCCCATACTCTCTTATCGGGAAATACAATGGGGACCACGTAAAGAAAGGCATTTCATCATTGATCCGGAGGGCTTTACACAAATTATCAAATCCATTGCCCCGGGCATATTAGAGGAGATACATGGCTTGGCTGAGGCACTGAAAATAGAAATGAACGATGCAATTCAACTATTCAGCGGATATTATTTGGAATATGTACGCAGCGGCTGTTCCGTTTACGCCGATAAAGACTACATGGTCCGCAACTATGACAGCCATCCCCGTTCGTATGAGGGACGCTATCTTTTTTACCAGCCGACAGATGCAGGTTATGCGACAATAGGCCCTTCGATGCAGATTACTGGACGAATCGATGGGATGAATGAAAAAGGGCTGGTGATGGCATATAATTTTACACATCGGAAAAAGTCTGCCGATGGGTTTTTATGTAATATGATTGGGAGGCTGATTCTGGAGACATGCGGGAATGTGGAGGAAGCTGTGGATCTCCTAAAGGAAATCCCGCACCGGCATTCATTCAGTTATATCCTGCTAGATCCAGCAGGTGAACCGCATGTCGTCGAAGCATCTCCAAGAAAAGTAGCTGTTCGCAGGTCAAGTGTATGCACGAATCACTTCCATCTGCTTGACGATGAAAACCGTTATCGTCAGGAAGATTCACGCCGCAGGGAAGAAATCATCCAGCGGGAACAGCAGTATGTCACTAATCCCTATCAGGCGTTCCAGGTTATGAACAATCCTGCATATGACGTCTATTCTGATAAATATGATGCCGCAGCAGGGACGCTGCACACTTCTGTCTACTTCCCAAAAGAGATGCAGGCATGGTACGCGATAGGTCCCGACCGACCACCGGTGATTTTCGATTTTCAAAAATGGCTTGAAGGCAAAGATACACCCGTTTCGCGTGTCCGGGGCAAGATCGATTATCCGGAAGGGTTTGCCAATATGGCATGAATGATGCCAGACCTTTTCCTAGGTAAAAACGGTGAATCCCGATGGAAAATGAGCAGGATATAAGCGAGCAGCATATTAGGTTAAATATAGCGATGAGTTTAAAATCAAGGTCGTTACTGAATATTTGTATGGGAAAGTGAAAGACATGCGCCGTATAAAAAAGAAGAGCTTTGAGTGGTATAAAAATGTTGTTGAAACGAATGGCGAGCAACTATAATAGCTGGGACAGGGTTACAGATAAACCCTGTCCTGTTTTGATATGCATGAAGACATGCTGTTTTTCGGCAAGTTAGCCTGCGAGTACTTCTTGTGACGTTAATTTAACGAACTTCCGAAAGAAGTCTCCCTCTTCAAGCGTGTGAAGGGCAATAGCCCAACGATAAGAGGGAGATGAATTTCGGTTTGCGTTAGCCAACTATCTTTTGTTCAAACTGCCAATTATTATTATGGTGGAGCCGTGTTAAATGCTTTAGACCAACTTGTTTGTAATGTTTAGTTGGTACAGTAATATAGTCACCATCTATGGTCTTGACATAAGCACCATTTGTTCCGGTAAATCCAGTGATATAACCAGTCTTGCCAAACAATTTCACTTTGTCATTCAAATAAAAACCTCCGGAGAACTTGATGTTCTTTCCATTTCTTTTACTTGTGACATTTTTGTATTTTCGGCCCTTTCTTGCCGTTGCCTCATGCAAGGACCGTTTTTTCTTGCGGAATTGCTTGATCTTAAACATCCCCACGATACTCTCTTTGATAGAAGAGATCCCACTAATTGCAATCGCATCGTTGGCATGACTTTTCGCCAGCCCGATTTCTTTACGTTTCGGAGTGGTTATAGACCCATATGTGAACGCAGCGTTAGGATATTTGTTGAATACCCGTCTACGAAATACATTCATAAATGCCCCTTCCTTATACCGCGGAAGCTTCTTCCCCTTCATCATCCAATGATATAAAATGTTTCCCTTCTGATGATTTTCATAGGTGTGGCAGTCGATGCAAACGGTAATTAAATTATCCGCCCGGTCTGTCCCACCATGTGAGCGATAGACAATATGATGCGTATTCAGTATTTTCCCTTTTTTCTTGCACACCTGACACGTATAGGAATCCCTCGCAAATACAAAATAGCGTATGTCATGATAGCCATATGTTTGCCCTCTTTGATAATCCACACCTTGAATATCAGGATTGATCATTTTTTGCGCATCAAACTTCCCGACTTCAATGGTCAACTTCGGATTTGAGACGACTGAGCAAAATTTGTCTATCCAGAAAAATATGTTGTCTATCCGACTTTGAATGCTAGGTGGCAACCATCCTTCTGGTCGTGTACGATTCTGAAACCGGGGTTTACGATAACGTGTTTTTCTAGTTCGTCTTGATCGTCTATAGATGCGCCTCGTCTCTAGTAACCCCTTCACATCTTGCCTTAATTCAATTTCCCCTTTGGCAAGAACTTTTTTTTCGCTTGTAACCGCGATGCCAACATGCTTCGATCCTAAGTCTACACCGATTTTTACCTTTTGGGTGTAACTGTTTGTTTCATATAATAATTGAATCTGAAATGGTTTATAAGAAACAATTTTAGCTTTCTTATCTTTGAGCAACAATCTTGCTTTTCTTGGTTTGCATGGCATCAAAGGTTGTCCATGCTTATTGATAACGAACACAACCATTGTGTTCCTCCTCTCAGAGGAGAGTGGTTACCCTTCGCCAATGTTGGTAAGGCTTTGCGGTGAAATACCGCCAAAATCAGGTTGACCGTTCCTACCCATTCAGAACTATTACAGTGCCTGCACAGAGCAACGGACTAGGGTATCATCCGAGGGTGTGATAACCAAACCAACGTAGTTCCCCAAGCACTTAGGCTAGACAACTAAAGGCTTTTTCAAGCCCCCACTTCAATCAGACCGAATGGTCGATAAGTGGTGGGTAGTTGACCGTTTTCCATGCACTTCTTTCTATATCTGTCCGGATGTATGGCTGCCAGTCAAAAGCCTTATATATATGAATGGCTGCTGGGCTGGTGGTCTGCGTCGTTAAATACGCAGCATCATGATAAAGTTTCAAGTGATTCATCGCTTCGGCTATCAGCGGTCTGCCAAGTTTTTTACCTTGATACGCCGGGATGATTTCCACCCAATGAAGACGGCCGATTTTTTTGTCGTTCCATTTGCCATACCAGGCTGTAGCGGTACCGACTGTTTGTCCATCAGCCGTATCAAGAAAAATGATTCTTTTTTCAGCCTCCCTTAGATATGGTGCGAATTCATTTTCAAAACGTCGAAGCGCTGCCTGTTCATTTGGAAATTCATCCGTTGCGGTGACGATTCTGGCCCACGTTTTTTCATCATTATTACGACTGAAAAAACGAAAATAATAACCTTCTGGCAGCGGAAACTGTGGTATGTCCTTCAGTTCATGCACCATAGCCAAAGGGATTTTTTCCATGAGATAAATCCTCCCTTTACGATTTGTTTAAAAACAGATGATAGACTTATTATATCAGTTTTGCTAACTAAGGTAATGGAACAACATGAAAAAGCTTGCAAACGAGGGTCAATAAGCTGACTTGTTTTTATTTTTATACTTGACAAGGAGGAACTTATGTACCATGAGCCGATTTTTCTAAAACCCGCTTTCCAAGAAAAAATTTGGAGCGGAAATAAACCTGTGTACCATTGGCAGCTGAACGGAAATGTGAACATGCAAATGGATGCCGACTTTCTGCAGGTAAGTGTGATCAACGGAAGCGGAGAGATTCGCGTAGACGGAAAAAGCTTTCCCATTGAAAAAGGTGTTCATTTCATCCTTCCTTATGGGGTGAGTGCGTTTGAACTCTCAGGCGACGCTGGGATGATCGTTTCGCATGGGTAAGGTTCGGTTTTGCGTTTTATTATGAACTGTCAGTCTTTAACATATCCAAAAGATAGGGAGGCGCAAACGGCGCGCCTCCTTTATTTTAAGTTTGTCATCCCATATAAACACTATCACACGTTCCAGCTGCCGGTTCATAAAAACAATGTTGTTTAAATTGACCGGTTAAGGGCTGGTCATACCATGTCGGTGGGCACGGTGCATATGGATTAAAGTACCAAAGTGCATATTTTGCCGGGTGTTGTCTCCAGCCTTGCAAATTTTTTCTTGCTAATTTTTTTTCAGCTTCTCTTGCTCTTTGATAAAAAACATTGCCTTTTTGCACAGCTTCAAAGGAGTAATTTCCTCCCTGCACTTGAAAAATGACGTCCCTGATTGATCTCAAATCCCTGAAGTCAGCACAATCTGCTACATCACGGTTCACAATGACATTTCCAACATAAAGCATCCCCTGTTTTCCTTCACCTTCGGCCTCTGCCCGCATCATCCTTGCCATTAAGTTAACGTCCGCTTCCCGGAAAGCTACTCTTGCCATTTTTTCACCTCCAAAATATAGTATGAAAGATGGCCTGCATTCAGTTCCTGTTTGGTGGGCGAAAAGCAGAAAGAATTTCGGGTCGAACTTTATTTTTCAATCATGTATCTTATTCCAATTCTAAATGAAGAATAGGATATGGTCGTCCAGCAGAATCCAACTCTGATTTTTTTATTACACGAAATCCATTTCTTTTATAAAAATTAGTCGCATTTTCATTTTCTTCATTAACATCAACGGTAGTTATATTAAAGTTTTGAATTAAATAATCAATAATCTGTCGACCATAGCCTTTGCAAATTCTATTAGGAATTAAAAATAACATTTCCAACTGATGATCATTTGTACCGGAGAAGCCTATTATTTCATCCGCATCATACCATAATTGAATATGAACGTAAGGAAAATAAGCAGGAATTTCCTTTTTAATTTCTTCTCTGTCTTGATTTTCCAAAAAATCGTGAGTATATAAAACCGATGCTTCCTATATCTTTAAAATTTCATTATAGTCTTTCGGTTCTGCCGTTCTAAAGTACATAAGATATGTGGATTCCCCCAATTGGCCTGTTATTTCAATGTCTTCGCCCCACTGACCCACTGAAATTGAGCACCTCTACTTCGACATTTTCCAAAACACCTTTGGCACCTCTGCATCAAAAGTAAGTTGCTTTCCTGTAGTCGGATGGACAAAGGAAAGTGTCTTTGCGTGCAAGCCGAGGCGTCGAATCGGGTTTTGCTTGGAACCATATTTCTTGTCACCGACAACTGGATGCCCCAGATCCTGCATATGTACACGGATCTGATTTTTACGACCAGTTTCCAGCTGCAACTCCAATAATGAATAATCCGTGTTCGATTGGATGACCTGATAATTGGTGACGGCATGCTGACCATCATTTTTCACCGAACTGGAATACATTCGATGGCTGCTGGTTTCCTTCAGCCAGGAAGAAATGTAACCTTTTTGATTTGTAACTTTTCCTTCCACCAAGGCCACATACAATCGTTTCTTGACACTTTCTTTCCAGGAACTTTGTAATTTTTTCTTTGTGCGCTCATTCTTAGCAAACATCATGACGCCGGATGTGTCCTTGTCCAAGCGGTGTACTACAAAGATTTTGTTTTGCGGATTTTCCCTTTGAACGTGTTCGACGAGCTGGTGGTATGCTGTCATTTTCTTTTCTTTCAGCGTGGCGATAGAAAGCAACCCAGCTTCTTTTTGAATCACGATGATATCTTGATCTTCATATAAAATGGACATGCCAATCAGCACATTCTGTTTCACAGCAGCTTTATTTTTTAGGATAGCAATGGTTTGGCCGGGGTGCAGCCGATAATCATGTTTCGTCTCTATATGATCATCTACTGTGACCTGGCCGCGTTTTAAAATTGATTTAACCGAGTTGCGGCCGCGATTCGGCATTGCCTCAAGTAAAAAGGGCAGCAGAAGGGAGGTGTGTGCCACTTTGAAATATAGTGAATGCTTATCTTTAGGTGTTTGATATTTAGCCATGAGAAGCTCCTTTGAAGTCCAGTTTTCCTTATTAGCCTAAACGGTCCATCTGGGATTAGCAAGTTTAAGCCGTTGCAGTAATCCAAGTGTTACCGTTAGCAGGAGAATCCATATCAACAGTACAGGGTTCACGTTGAAGAAAGTTAGGAGGATGTTAGCGAGCAATGAAAATATACCTTGGTGATACAGTCTTGAATGAAGGGATATTATTCATTCAGAAAAAAATCCAATAAATTTTAGGGATATTTGATACAATGAAATTGATTGGTCGGATTTTGTAACGTAGACGGACCAGAATGGGAAAATTCGATTGGGTTGAGAGTACGGTGAGCAAAGGCAAAAATGATAATATAACGTTCGGCGTATCCTCATCCATATCAATAATATTCTTATCTTTTGGTTCTTCAAACACCTCACCTGCAGCTGTCAGTTTTTATTTGACGCCAGACGCCAGCGTCCATAATGATGGCTGCCCAGTCCCCATTATCGGCACAGCAGGTAATGCCGGTTGGGGATCAACTTTGCGTTCCAACGCCTGCATCCTTGTTTTTTCATCCACACAAACAACTACGGCACCCTTTGGCGGATTAAGGTAAAGGGATACAATATCATTCACCTTTCCCCTGAAATTTGGATCTTTGCTGTGCAACCACATCTCATAATTTTGTGGATGAAGATCATTATTCTTTAGTGTACGCTGAATGCTGGAACGGCTCATTTTCGGTCCTTGTGTATTATGTGCTGCAGCCTCCGTAAGAATATCGAGGGTCCGTACGGATGTGTATGGAACCCGCAATTTATGGGCAGATAATCTAAAATTTTGTTGTATGGACTGGGCTTTCTCGATTGTAGCCAGTCTTGTTTGTTCATTTCAGCGGTACTATCCTCTAATTCCCTCTCTTACATACACTACAGGCGTACATGAACTATAAATACGAACAATCTGACTGGCTAAATAGGACGGAGAATGCTGAAAATCATTTTCAATCCATTCGACGATCAAACCAGTTGTCCCATATACGCGATATGACATGAAAAGATAAATATCTATTTCCTTATTATCTTGCATAGGATAACGAAAATCATTCCTGAATAACGTATCCAATTGTTTTATCAATTTTTCTGTAAAGTTTGTTTTAATTCTTTGTTCTAACATCAACTTATAAAATCGTTTATTTTCATAGAAATGATTGAAAAAGACGATGGATTCTGCTGGCATTTCATTAAGGTCGATAACGGATAAATCGATATACGATTGACGATAGGCTTTTACCATCTTTTCGAACATGTCGTCCATCAATTCTTGAAGCAAATCTTCTTTTTTCTTGTAATGGCTGTAGAATGTTCCACGGTTGTACCCGGCAGTGTTTACAATTTGTGTAATTGTAATATCATTGAAGGCATTTTTCTCCATCAAGGAAAATAATGCATTTTGGAAGTCGGCTGTAGACCTTCTTACACGTTTGTCCGGATAATTGGCAGCCAAATTTATTTCCCCCCATCTTTATTGAACAAAATATATTTATTTGTTGGTTTCTATACAAACTGCTTGTTTATGTATATTGTATTCTATTGGAGTGGATTTTATAATAATTATGGAAGTATTACAAATATTCGTCAAGTTTTTTGAATGGGGGGATCTTTTATGTCTGATGAAGAGAAAAAAGAATCAGATAAAGTTGACCAGTCAAGAAGGAATTTCATCAAAAACTCGGGGCTGACGATTGGTGGATTAGTTTTAGGCGGGGTTGCAGGTGGTTTGATTGGTTCCAATTCAGCCACGACAAAATCACAGACAACCACAAAACCTGTGAAAAGTCATGAAACAAAAGAATTCACCGAAGCAATGCAATTTTTTTCCAGAAAAGAGGATTTTGATACGTTGGCAGCTGCCACGGAGTGCATTTTTCCAGAAGATGAAAATGGACCTGGAGCAATCGCGTTAAGGGCTCCCTATTATATTGATAAGCAGCTTGCTTCTCCGTGGGGACGTAATGTAAATGATTATAGAAAAAGGCCATTCAAGGATGGTCAAACACCGCTGAATCGTGGAGAAATTTTTCTGCAAGGGATTAGAAAACTTGATGAAGAAGGCGAAAAGAAATTTCAAAAGTCTTTTCGTGAACTGGAAGAGGCCGAGCAAATTGAAATATTGCAGGACTTTGAAAGCGGAAAGGTGAAGCTGGAGTATGTAACGTCGGCTGAATTTTTTGCTATGCTCAGGCAATCGACCTTGGAGGGTGTTTATTGTGATCCCTTATACGGCGGAAATAAGAACATGGATGGATGGAAGATGAAAGAGTATCCTGGTGCACAAATGTCCTATGCAAATGTTATCGAGTCAAAGGAATTTGTAAAAATAGAACCAATGAGTTTAAGCGATCACTTTTAATACAAAAACAAGGGTAATAGGGGGGCTTCTTGTGGCAAAAAAGATGCATAAAGTGAATGTGGTCACTGTTGGGGTCGGTTGGACGGGCGGTATTGTTGCTGCAGAACTTACCAAAGCGGGTTTCACTGTTGTTGGACTTGAAAGAGGACCAGAAAAAACGAGAAAAGATTATATGCACACACATGACGAGATAAAGTATGATCTTAGGGGTGAAATTGAACACAATTTAACAAAGGATACTTTTACGGTTAGAAATACACTAAAAGAAGACGCCGTTCCTATTCGTGATAAATCCAACAGCAGGATAGGGACAGGAAATGGCGGCGGGGGGAGTCACTGGGGTGCGCAGACACATCGATATTATCCATATGACTTTGAAATTAAAACCAAGACAATCGAAAAATATGGCAAGAATAAAATCCCCAAGAATATGACGATTCAAGATTGGGGCATCACTTATGACGAGTTGGAGCCTTATTACGACAAGTTTGAAAAAATGGCAGGCATTTCTGGTGAACCGGATCCGAATTATCCGGACCGCTCCAATCCGTATCCAAACCCTCCACTTAAAAAAGCTGAGGGAATGCGCATGTTTCATGAAGTTACAAAAAAGCTCGGATATAAGCCGTTTACCATCCCTGCTGGAACTGTTTCACAAAAGTACACCAATCCGGATGGAGAGACACTCAATGCATGCCAATATTGTGCTTTTTGCGGATATAATGCATGTGAATATGGTGCGAAGGCGGATCCAGTTGTCACCGTAATTCCTACTGCACAAAAAACAGGGAAATTTGAGATAAGAAATCATGCTGAAGTACGACGTGTTTTATATAAAGGCAAAAAAGCGACCGGTGTCATCTACAAGGATACAAGAACGGGAGAAGAATTTGAACAGCCCGCAGATTTGGTAGTACTGACAAGTTATGTTTTCAGCAACGTCAGGTTACTGCTTCTATCAGAAATTGGAAAAGTTTACGATCCTGTTTCGGGTAAAGGGGTGATTGGAAAGAATTTTACCGATCACCATTTAGTTTCCGGGGTAAGAGGCTATTTCAAAAATAAAAAATTCAACAATTATGCAGCAACTGGGGCTTTTGGCGAAGCAATTACTGATTTCACCGGGGATTTATTCGACCACACCGATCTTGATTTCATTCATGGCGGTCAAATTGAATTAAGAATTACTGGGGATACGCCAATTTCCTCCAACTTTGTCCCAAGCGGTACCCCATCATGGGGAAAGGAATTCAAAAAACAATCGTTATATTATTTCAATCGTAATTTGATGTTATTTTCACAGAAGGCTGTAATGCCTTTCAAGGAGCATTATCTTGACTTGGATCCCACGTATAAAGATGATTGGGGCGACCCATTACTTCGTATCACCTGGGACTACTCGGATAATGACAAAAGGATACATGAATTCATTAACGGTAAATGCAAGGAAATCATGACGGAAATGGGGGCAGATATTGTCGATGAAAACCCTATGCCGGGGCATTACACTGGATATTTGGCATTCCAGCATAATGGTGGAGGAGCCATTATGGGGGCTAACCCTGAGATCAGTGCTGTAAACAATTACCTACAAATGTGGGAAATGGACAATTTATTTGTGTGTGGCGCTTCCGCTTTCCCGCATTTTGGAGTGACGAACCCGACTACAACTGTTGGAGCACTGACCTACCGTGCGACAGAAGGCATGATCAAGTACTTAAAAGACGGTGGTGGGCAGCTGGTACAAGTTGAAAAGGAAGCACAGTTGATTTGATGGCCATAGGTAATTAGCAAATTAAATAGAGGCAGAGGTGAAATCATGTTATCCAATATAGGTGTTCCGGGATTGATTCTGATTTTGGTTTTGGCATTGATCATTTTTGGCCCGAAAAAGCTGCCAGAGGTGGGCAAAGCTTTTGGCCAGACATTGCGCGAATTCAAAAAGTCGACAAGTGAATTGATGAATGATGACCTTTCAACAACTGAAGAAAAAAAATCACAGGCAGGAAAAGTGGAATGACATAAGGAGCTATGAAATGATCGTCTTTAATGTCGCTTGGCTTTTGATAGATTGGGGAATATGAATTAATTTACCGGCTTTGGTTGCTTGCAAGGTAGACTTGGAAACGGAGATACATTAAGTATAGGTTGTTTAGCATAACATTATGGAAAAGAATGGGATGTGAATCTTCTAATATAAAACATTCGCTTGATTCATTTTAAACGAATTAAGATATTAATGGCTTTTGATTAGTTTGAGAATTGCGTGGCAAAATCTCAACAAAAAGCCAAGATGGAAATGGACTATCAAGGGAAAAAGAAAATGCATTTATACCGCAAAAAACTCGTTTGAATTAAAGGGATTCAAACGAGTTTTTTGTGCTATACAGTCTTAGAATATAATTAGCAATTTTAAAATTCCCCAATGGGACCTCTCCTTTCTGAAGTTGTCGCATCTCCCCCCCCTTGAAAATTTCCCAAAAAGCGCTTACAATAACAATGTACAATATATAGTATACTGTTTTGAAATGTTAAAATAATTTTCCCATTTGTCAGGAGGGATTACTAATGAAATTACAGACAATCATTCGGGATCAGGACCGTCTTTTTATAGGCGATCAGGTACCGGAAAAATACAAATCCGATCATTTCATTTCCGATGTGGCAAAGGTGCATGCTGTGGCATTGCCAATTTCAACGGAGGAAGTTGCTGAATTGGTGCAGTATGCTAATCAGGAATCACTTGCAATCATTGCTCGGGGAGAAGGTACGGGGGTTGCTGGTGCACAGGTTCCTATCAAAGGTGATGAACTAATCATTGATGTCCATAAAATGAACCGGATTCTTGAATTAGATGAAGAGACAATGACTTTGATTGTAGAGCCAGGAGTCAAGAACGGGGACATTCAGGAGTATGCCGAAAGTAGGGGATACTTTTACCCACCGGACCCAGGCTCGAAGCATTCCTCCATCGGGGGCAATGTTGCAACAAATGCAGGTGGCATGCGGGCAGTAAAATACGGAACGACAAGAGATTATGTTCGTGAAATGGAAGTAGTACTTTCAGATGGGAGCGTGGTAAGTCTTGGTAGTTTAAATATTAAAAACAGCTCTGGATACGATTTGAAAGATCTATTTATCGGATCCGAGGGCACGCTTGGAATTACAACAAAAATCAAATTGAAAATGTTACCTTTGCCACAATATAAACAATCTGCATTAATGGCTTTTGCTACACTGAGTGACGCAACAGATGCTGTACTGACCATTTTAAAACTTGGGGTGGATCCTACTGCGTTGGAGTTGTTTGAAAGAGAAACAATCGAATATAGTGAAAAGTTCATGAATCTTGCGTTGCAAAGTCAAAAAGGACAAGCATATGTTTTAATGACAATTGACGGTAATGATAATGAGGCAATCATAGGTAAAATTGCGTTGGTTGAAGATATGTTATCAAATGATGCATTGGATATTATCCCACTCCCGAATGCCGAAGAGGAAAAAAAGACATGGAGTCTACGTGACAATATTTTGACTGCGCTAATGCAGTTTACAGAATATGAAATGCTTGATGAAGTGGTGCCAATTAACAAATTTGCTGAAATGATCAGCTATACGAAGGAATTGCAACAAAAACATGAATTAAAGGTGATCAATTTTGGCCATGCGGGTGATGGAAATATCCATACAGTGCTAATGAAAAAGGATCTGGATGAGGAAACATGGAAAAAAAAGCGTAAAGCCTATCTGGATGACCTCTATGAAAAGGTATTGGAGCTTGGTGGAAAACCATCTGCAGAACATGGAATAGGTTTAGTGAAAAAATCATATTTCACAAAGATGAGTAATCAGATTGAACTAGAATTGATGAGAAAAATCAAATATGCCCTGGATCCGGACAATCGATTAAACCCGGGGAAATTAATCTAAACGATTCGATAGTGTAATAGGGATAAAGCAAATATTGATTTCCCCAGTGTAAACGCTTATACTTATAATATACAAAAAATAGTATATTGATGCGAGGTAAGTTAAATGTGGGAAAAATTATATTCTAAAAATGGATTAGCAGCAAAGTATATTGCCGAAGAGTTTATCGGATTGGAAACGGGTGAAAAAATCCCAAGGGTATCCGATTATAGTACGCAGCTTGGTTTTGGCAGGGGAACTGTTCAAATTGCACTAGGCTTATTGGAAGATATGAAGGCAATTAAATTGGAAGCAAGGGGGCATTTGGGCACCTATTTAATGGATAAAGATATCAGCCTATTACAGGAAATCGCTGGCATATCACCATTAATAGGGTCTATGCCACTACCGTATTCCAGAAAATATGAAGGCCTGGCGACCGGGCTTGTTGAAGCCTTTGAGCTGGCTGGAAAAAGTATCAATCTATCCTATATGCGTGGCGGGTTGAACCGGATTGAAATGGTTCGGACAAAGAGAAGTGATTTTGCGATCGTTTCTAAAATGACAGCAGATCACACCTTATCGAAATTTCCAAACTTGAAGGTGATGAAAAGTCTGGGAAGGAATAGCTATGTATCCGCACATAAGATATTCCTAGCGGATTCCAGTGAGAAAGTGGTAAAAGACGGAATGAAGGTTGGTGTTGACATGGATTCGCTGGACCAAAAGGAGTTGACTTTTAGCGAGTTTGCCGGTTTAAAAGTCCAGTATGTACACGTCAACTACATGCAGTTATTCGAAATGCTCCACACCAGACAAATTGATGCGGCTGTTTGGAGCACGGATGATAGACGGATGATTCAAACCTTTAAACCTATTGATTTTCAATCAACCCGGGCGAAACAGATTTCTGAACAAACCTCGGAGGCAGCAATCATCATTGAGAGCGAAAGAGAAGCGGAATTAATTGAAAAGTGGAATGCTGTCGAAATTCAAAAGATACTTGAAGTCCAAAAAAACGTTGAAAACGGAGATAAAATACCAAGATATTAACTGAACTTCATTGTAAATTTTTTAAAAGGACATGATGGAAATGTTGGAAAATGGAATCACTTATATGCATGAACATACGACAATTGATCTATCAGAGGTTAAAAATGACGAAGATTGTCATCTGGATGTCTTTCCAGAAACGGTTAAGGAATTTCAAAAGCTTTATCAAAAAGGTGTACGGAATATTGTCGATGTAACCAACTTTGGAATGGGAAGAAATATTCCTTTTGTACAAAAAGTAGCAAAAGAAACGGGTATTCATATCATTTTTTCAACGGGCTATTATCAAGAAAAGTTTTATCCTATTCAAGTATTTCGTGAAACAAGAGAACAATTAGCAGAAAGAATGATAAAGGAAATTACCACGGGGATTAAAGGAACAGATGCCAAGGCCGAGATTATTGGTGAAATAGGCACAAGTCATAACAAATGGACGGAGACGGAAAGAAAGGTTTTCGAAGCGGTAGTTATCGCTCATAAAGAAACAAAAAAGCCGATCACCACACATACCTCTTTGGGTACCTTGGGGCATGAACAAGTGGATTTCTTCAAAACGAATGGCGTGGATTTGAATCGCGTAATTATCGGGCATGTTGACCTGACAGGAGATGCTGATTATATTTTAAAAATGTTAAAAGAAGGCGTATATGTCGAATTCGATACAATTGGCAAAGAAAACTACATGCCTGACCAGGTCCGCGCAGATATTCTGAAGAAAGTGCAGGATCAAGGGTATATGGATCAAATACTTGTATCGATGGATATTACCAGGAAATCACATCTTACGTATAAAGGTGGATTAGGATATTCATTCTTATTGGATCAATTTATACCACGATTGCGACGGACTGGTATCACGGAAGAATCGATTGATAAAATTCTTGTCAAGAACCCACGTACATTTATGGAAGGGTAAGGTGAAAGTTCATGCAAACTGCACCATTGAAAAGCATTTCTTTGGATGAAGCAATGCAAAGACAGTTTTTACTAGTTGATGTGGTTACAAGGCATTTCCGTGGCGATGAGATTCTTTCGCTTGGAGATTTAGGGGTTGTAAAAGGAATCAATCAACCAATATATACAAAGAAAGTTGAGAAAGCATTAGCGGAGTTTTTTGGTGTGGAACGAGCCAAATTGGTTCGCGGCGCTGGTACTGGTGCGTTAAGGTACGGTTTTATGAGTTTTCTTAAACCAGGTGATAAAATTCTTGTTCATCAAGCGCCAATCTATCCAACGAGTAAGACGACATTAGACACGATGGGCGTGAAACCAGTATTTGCTGATTTTCATCATATGGACGAAGTGGAAAGAGTAATCCATGAAAATGGGGATTTAAAGGGCGTCTTGATCCAACATACCCGTCAGCAAATAGACGATTATTATGATTTGGCTGAAACAATAAATGGTATTCATTCTGTCAAACCAGAGCTTATCGTAATAACGGATGATAATTATGCTGCAATGAAGGTCGAAAAAATTGGTGTAGACGCTGGTGCAGATTTATCCACGTTCTCACTGTTCAAATTATTGGGTCCGGAGGGTGTTGGCATTGTCCTTGGAAAGACAAACCTTATCGAACAAATTAATCGATATAATTACTCTGGTGGTAGTCAGGTACAGGGATATGAGGCGTTAGAAACATTAAGGGGGCTTATCTATGCTCCGGTTATGTTGGCCATACAAGCACAAGTCAACGATGAATTGGTTTCCGTTCTTAATAGTGGCGCGGTAAGTGGTGTGAAAAAGGCTTTTTTGGCAAATGCACAATCCAAGGTATTGTTGGTAGAATTGGAAGCTCCGATAGCAGACAAGGTGCTTCGCCACGCTAATGAGTTGGGAGCGGCTCCAAATCCGGTTGGTGCTGAATCCAAATATGAATTTGTGCCGATGTTTTATCGTGTTTCTGGCACCTTTTTGGCAGCAGATCCTGAATTAGCTAAAACAATGATCCGCATCAACCCGTTAAGAAGTGGTGTGGATACGGTTGTTAGAATACTAAAAACGTCTATAGAACGTGCGAAAGAGGAATGAAAAGGAATAAAAATACCTTGAAGGGGTGAGGTGTCATGAATAAACGAGTGATTATTTTAATATTAGACAGCTTAGGTGTTGGATATATGGCAGATGCAAAAGACTATCATCCGCAAGATGTAGGGGCGAACACATTTTATCATATTATTGATCGAATCCCATCGCTTCATATACCCACATTCGAGAAATTAGGTATCAATCGTATTTTGTGTCATCCTAATTTGAAAGATATGGACAATGGGCTTGCAAGCTACGGAACCTTGAATTTGATGCACAACGGTGCAGATAGTTTTGAAGGGCATAACGAAATAATGGGTTCGAAACCAAAGAAAACATATTTAGCTCCCTTCGTTGAAAATATGGTTGAAGTGAAAAAAGCGCTGGAAGACAAAGGATACAAAGTAGAGATTCCAGATGCTAACCTACCATATCTGTTGGTCGATGATCTTGTCATCGTGGCCGACAATATCGAAACCGACTATGGCCAAATATATAACGTTAGTGCACCGCTTGATTATATTTCTTTTGAAGAAGTATTGAAAATAGGGCAATGTGTACGTCATCATGTAAAGGTAAATCGCGTGATTGCACTAGGTGGGGAAAATGTGACTCCAGAGCATTTAAGAAATTCTGTTGAAAGAAGAGAGGATGGATTGGTAGGGGTAAACTCACCAAAATCAAATGTATATGAACAAGGTTATCAAGTACGTCATTTGGGATTTGGAATATCACCAGATTACCAATTGCCAACCATTGCCATAAATTCCGGAATGGACGTTTCCCTGGTAGGTAAGATGCAGGATGTAATTTATTGCGAAGGTGCACATAAATATCCTGGCGTTGATACGGGACAAGTGATGCAGGACATCATCAATCAAATGGATCGTGTGCAACATGGCGTGATTGCGGCAACCGTTCAAGAGACAGATTTGGCTGGTCATGCACAAAATCCCGAGCGTTATGCAAACCGTATTGAATTGGTAGATCGTTATCTGCCAAAGTTGTTAGAGAAAATGACCGATCAAGATTTACTAATTATGAGTGCGGATCATGGAAATGACCCTACCATAGGACATAACCAGCATACAAGAGAGAAAACGTATGTTTTAGCTTATTCGAAAACAATGCAACCTGCTAATATTGGAGAAAGGAAAAGCTTATCAGATATAGCCGCTACAGCCGCGGATTATTTGGGACTAAAGCAAACGGAAAATGGCAGTTCATTTCTTCCGTGCATACAGCAATAGAAAGGAGAATAGCAATGTTTCTGGATGCAACACTTAAATATAATAAAAAATTGATAAAGACTTCGCTGGATTTGCATCAAAAAGGGATCATTTCTCCGAATACGTATGTGCTGGATTTAGATACAGTACAAAGAAATGCAGTATTTTTATCTAGAGAAGCCAAAAAACAGGATATTGAACTACTGTTCATGACAAAGCAATTCGGTCGCAATGAATTAGTCGCAAAAGCCATTGTCGAGGCGGGAATTGAAAAAGCAGTCGCAGTGGATCCATGGGAGGCTTTAGTACTTCACAAACATGGGATTAAGATTGGCCATGTGGGACATCTTGTACAAATACCCAAAAACATGATTCGAGAAATATTGGCGCTTCATCCAGATTATGTGACGGTTTTTAGTTACGAAAATGCTGAGAATATTAGTGAAGCTGCACTACAAATGAATCGTAAACAAAAAATTTTTCTACGGGTTGCTGATAAGGGGGACTGTATATACAACGGACAGGAAGGAGGCTTTACCCTTGAACAGTTGACAAAGGACATTGGTAGACTGAAGGATTTGAAGGGAGTTGAACTAGCTGGACTAACAAGTTTCCCTTGTATTCTAATTGAAAAGAACAAACCCAGGGTGACACCAAATGTCGAAACAATGCAAAAGGCTAAAAGTTTGTTGCAAGATAAAGGCATCACTGACTTGGTGATGAATATGCCAAGTGCCACTTCTACAGCCACCATGAAGCTATTAAAAGAAAATGGTGCAACACAGGCAGAGCCAGGGCATGCCTTGACTGGGACCACCCCATTACATGCTTCGGGCGAACATCCGGAAAAGCCCGCAATGGTTTATGTATCGGAGGTTTCCCATGTGTACAATCATAAGGCTTATGTTTTCGGAGGTGGTTTTTACCCACGATCCCGGATGAAGGGAGCTTTGGTTGGTGCGAAAAACTCGCGTTTAAGGAAAGTACCCGTAATTCAGAATGATCCAAGCAATATTGATTACTATGGTACCTTGGATACGGACTATGTGCATGTAGGGGATACAGTAATTTATGCATTTCGCACACAGGTATTCGTGACAAATGCCCAGATTGCTATTTTGAAAGACATATCAACAGACCCGAAAATATTGGGGATTTATGATGCAGGAGGTAATTTACTGAAAAGATAGCCTTGTGAATAACGAATTTAAAAAATATATTGAAACATGTAAGCGCAAACGTTATAATTACAATATACAATATATTGTACGCGGAGGATGAGGTGTATTATCCCGTGAAGAATTTAAATGATAGGCTAAAACTAGCAAAAATGGAATTAGGTAAATCCGTCATTCAAATCAATCCAAACATAATAGATGCGGTAAAAGAGAAAAATGAGCAGATATTGTATTTTGGCGTAAAAAATACGGATCAAATTCCATCTATGATTATTGAAAAGATTCGCTCCAACCCGAATTATGCTTGGCTGACAATTGATAAGGCATCTCACAACGGCCGGGCGATAGACACGGACCTTATGAATCCGGTTACCTATCGGGCTATGACAGGATCCAGCAGTGGCGGGCCAATAAATATTTTAAAAGGAATCATAGATTTCGCCATAGGTACTGATGGAGGGGGTTCCGTCCTTGGCCCTGCAATGAGCTGTCAACTTCCTTCCGTTATCGGGGCGGGTGTCGGCCAGTTTGTCAACAATAAAAAGATTTCAACAGACGGTTCGGAATTCACAGGAAGTGTCGGTATTATCGCCAAAAAGGTATCTATTTTAAAGGATGTCTTAGGTTGTGTTTTAGGTGACGAACTCCAAGCTGATCCCAAGCGGAATGTGAAAATTGTTATACCAAAAAAAGGGTCCATTCATTGTCCGGATGGGATGGATATGCACGATAGGATAATGAATCATCTGACAAAATTGGATTGCAGTGATTATACTTTTGAAGAAATAGACATGGCAGGAATTGATGATCGGAGGATTGGTATAAGCACCATCGAAAAGTGTTTGAAAGATGTGAACGCCGATTTGATACTCACGATGGAAGGACCAGTTGATGTGTATGGTTATGGGGAGACTATACCTCAATACTTTGGAAATATCGGTATCGATCTGACCAAAAATCATGGCAAATATTTATTAAGGGCTGCAAATATGTGTCACGCAACAGCGGTTACAGTTCCGACTTCTATGCTGGCTAGCGGAATATTGATCATAGCAAAAGGTGGCGCAAAGCACGCTGGCTATGCTTTCGATTTAGCCCGAAAATTTGAGGAATCTATTAAGTTACCAGAAGTATGGAAACGCTGTTTTTTGGAGGAACAACAATATACCGGAATAAATTTTAATCAATATGACCCAGTCGATTCCGATTTTCTGGACATTAGTACTAGGAGAGATGTTTAGATGAATTTACAGGAATATAAAGAAAGAATCAAACTCTTGTTAGAACAAAATGTAATTACAGAAGACTCATATGAAATTGGTCTATCTGCGTTTCATCAATTAATGGATACATTAAATAAATCGGATATTGAGCAATCTGAAATGCTATTTACACATTTACCAATGGCTTTGACAAGAATTGATTTAAGTGAAGCAGTTGAAAGCCCATCTGATGCAATTATGAGTGAGGTTAAAAACTCGAAATTCTTTCCAATTGCCAAAAAGCAAATTTCACATGTGGAAGAAATGTTGCAAAAATCTTTGCCGCAAGGAGAAAAAGAATATCTGTATATGCACTATGTAAATGTTTTAAATAATAATGAAAAAGGGTGAGCTTAATGAAAATTGTAATTGGTGGACAAGTAGAGAAAAAGGAAATTGAAAAAATGATCAAGGAGTTTGATCCCTCAATTGAAACCGTTGTCAAGTCGGACTTGGAGGCTGCAATGGCAATGAAAACAGGGCAGGCGGATTATTATTTCGGAGCATGTCATACCGGAGGCGGTGGTGCTTTGGCAATGGCAATAGCAATGATCGGCCGGGATAAGTGTGAGACAGTATCCATGCCGGGTAAAAAGCCAAAAGAAGAAAATGTAGTCAAAGCAGTTGAAAACGGTAAAAAGGCTTTCGGGTTTACTGGAGATCATATAGATATAGCTGTACCCATGATTCTGAATGCATTAAAAGCAAACGCATAATGAGGGGGGGAGTTGAATGATGGAGACGATATTCGTCGTTCTGATTGGTGCAGTAGCTGCTGTTTTAGCAAATAGGAATATTGCTGTCTTTAATGATGGTTTAAGACCAATCGTTTCGGAACATATTGAAGGCAGATTGAAACGAAGAGAACTTGGTTTAACAGCATTCGCAATGAGTTTTGGATTAGTTATCGGTTTTGGAATCCCATTCACTTTATCGGCAAGTATTATTTTAATTCATAGTATTTTGCTGGGTACGGATATTATCGGATTAATTATTCCTAAAAAGAAATGGGGTTCCATTGCTGCTGCTTTGGTAGGTGGACTGTATGGATGGGCACTCATTTCAGGCCTAGAAGGATTTGTGAAGCTATTTGATCACTTGCCTGTTAATTTCCTGGAACCAATGGGTGAAGTGGGAACTCCGGTAGTTGTTACTTTCATGGCCTTCCCGGCTTTAGCAGTTGCAATGCAATTCACTATAAAAAAGGGGATCTTAACATTTGCCGTAGCCGCTATTGTTAGACAGCTAGCAGTTTTTGTAAATGATAAAGGTTTCCTTCATATTGGTGATAACGTGATCTCACTTAATCAGGAAGGTGTAGCATTAATCGTTGGTATGATTTTCTTATTCACTTTCGCCATGAGAGAGAAAACGGAAGAAGGATCAACAGTTGACTTGGCATCTATCTTCAGCGATAAAGTTAAATCCATTAAGAAAAATGTATTCTTTTTCATGATTATTGGTGGTTTGATCGCAGGGGCAACGAATTTGTTATTGATGGCCGGAGATCCGATTTCTTTAAGCCTTCTAGCAGATGGCAAACAGGCTGATGCAGGAATAGCAGCGGCTGCAAGGGCAATTGGATTTATTCCACTGGTGGCAAGTACTGCAATTGCAACAGGTGTATACAGCCCTGTCGGTTTCACCTTAATATTCGTGGTGGGATTGTTTGTCCCGAATGTTTGGCTTGCAGTAATCATTGGTGCATTAGTAATCTTTGCTGAAGTTATGTTACTGAGTTTTATTGCGAGATTCCTGGATAACTATCCTGGCGTTAGAAATTCAGGGGAAAATATCCGTAACGCCATGACAAAATTACTTGAGGTTGCACTATTGATCGGTGGTGCGAATGCTTCAAATATGATTGCCCCAGGTTTCGGCTTTTTCTTTGTAGCAGGCTTCTATCTGCTGAACGAAGTGGCAGGACGTCCTATCGTTCGTATGGCAGTAGGTCCTGTAGGTGCAATCCTAGTCGGTATCATTGCCAATATTCTCGTTGCAATGGGATTAATGACAATACCGCAATAAAAACATTTATTTATGAATAAAAACAGATTCGAAAACTTAATAAGCAAATTTTAAAAAGGAACAGGAGCATTTCTTGATGAATCTTGTTCCTTTTTTGTGTAAATTATCATAAACAAAACAGCTCATTGGTGACTGTCACAATACCATGCGCGGTAATAAACCCATAGGAGCTATCGAAAGGGCTGAAAATACTTCCGTTCAGCACCTCCGACCCCTAGCTTTGGGAGCTTTGGGAAACCATCAAATGGAGCTAACAGGACTCTCCTTTTTTCGACAAAGTATTTGAAATGGGCAGATAATTGCGGTAGAATTTGACCATTAGTTTATAGAATTGTTGCTCCATTTGGAAAACAAGGCATTCTTGGAAACATGCATATGGTAACATTGTAAGGATAATTGAACCAGCTAATGAGTTGGGAAGGGGAGAGAATGATGTTTGCAAATATCAATGGTGCGAAACTTTTTTATGACGTGGACGGTGCCTCAGTAAGGATAGCGAATGGAAAAATTGTTCATAAGCCAGTCATTTTCATCGTACATGGCGGTCCTGGAGGATCCCATCTAGGATTCAAACCATACTTTGACAGCCTCGCAGACCATGCACAGCTTGTTTATGTGGATCAGCGTGGATGCGGGTTTTCTGAAGAAGATCAACCGGAAAATTATACGTTGGATCAGAATGCGGAAGATATCGAAGCGCTGCGCAAAGCACTAGGGCTGGAGAAGATATACCTGCTTGGACATTCATATGGAGGAATGGTTGCAATGCGTTATGCCACCAGATACCAGAAAAATTTAAAAGGACTGCTGCTGCTTGCTACGGCACCATCTTACCGTTTTCTTAATAAAGCAAAGGAATATGTGGAAATGCACGGAAGCGTAAAGCAGAAATATTATGCTGAGAAATTATGGGCGGGATCATTCCAATCTGAAGAAGAACTTGGAGATTATTTCAAGGAGCTGGCACCATTTTATTCTACTGCTGCAGCTTCCGGAAACGCTATGGCCCGCCCGAAAACAAAACATTCCTATGTGCCATTGAATAAAGGATTTGGCGGTTTCATGCGGGAGTTCGATTTAAGGGATCAATTGGAAAAAGTCGACACCCGTACATTGATTTTAGCTGGCAGGCATGATTGGATTACACCGGTAAGTGAAAACGAAGAAATACATCGCCGCATACCACATAGTGAATTTCAAGTCCTAGAACGTAGCAGTCATCGCATTTTTGCTGATGAACAGGAAAAAACGCTTCAGTTCATTCAAGATTTTTTAAATGAGGTTCATTAAAAATGGCCGTCCCACCAGAATGATGTTGCTGGTCGGGACGCCTGTTTCACAATTTTTGGAAAATGTTTGTCAAAAGATATTGATTTTACACAAAAGTTGCTATATAATATCTTCTAATAGTCAGATTACGGTACATTATTTGCTATTTAATGTTAGTTTAGCGAAAGATTGAAGATTTTATTACCTGATTCAGGTAGTTTAATCTCGAAAGGGGGAGGTTTTATGGAGTATGAAATAGATGATTTAGATCGTCAAATTATCAAATTGCTGTCAAAAGATGGCAGGAGACCATTTGCTGATATCGCTAATAGGCTGGAGGTCACAGAGAAAACGATTCGTTCAAGGTATCGGAATTTGATTGAAAAAGACATTTTGAACGTTGTTGGCGTGATCAATCCAATCGCAGTCGGATTAAAAACAGGTGCAATTATTTTAATTAAATCACCGCCAATTAAAATTACGAGCGTGATTGACAAGCTGAAAGAGATTAAAAAGATCCGTTATATTACATTGGTTTCGGGGGATTATCCCATATTGGTGCAAATAGCTGTCCCGGATCATGAAAAGATTGTGGCAGTTCTCGAAGAAATTGCTCTAATACCTGATGTAACGGAATATAATGCTATTTTGCAATTAGAGGTGCATAAAAATACATTTGAGTACATATAATAATCACTTTTGCGATAAAATATCTAAAAATTCCCCCAATTAACAAATAAAACGTTTGTTTCAGATTCGAAAAACAGTACTGCAATTTGGTAAATGAAGTTTCACTATATTTTTAGGAGGTGTCGATCCCTATGTACATTGTAAAGCGTTTTGTAACCATGCTGCTCACTATATGGGTGATTGCTTCATTGACTTTTATCATCATGAAATTCATACCCGGGGATCCATTTGCATCTGATGCTGATGTGCTGCCAGAGCACGTATTGGATAATATGCGAGCCAAGTACCATCTGGATGAGCCGATCCCAGTACAATATGTCCTGTACTTAAAAAGTCTGGTCATGTTTGATTTAGGTCCATCCATTCAATCCGAAACACGTTCCGTCAACAGTATTATCGCATCCGGATTTCCGGCTTCAGCGACACTGGGGATCCAGGCCATTATCGTCGCAGTCGTATTCGGACTGCTGCTGGGAATCATAGCCGCTTTATACCATAACCGACTACTGGATTACATATCCATGGTGATTGCCATTATAGGTATCTCGGTTCCCAGCTTTATATTGGCGCCGCTTTTGATTAATTACTTTGCAGTAAAATGGGGCATGTTACCGGTCGCATCCTGGGGATCGTTCCAGCATTCGATTTTGCCATCTATAGCGCTGGCAACGACGCCGTTAGCTGTCATTGCAAGGTTCATGCGTTCGAGCATGATTGAAGTGATGAACCAGAATTATATGAAGACGGCCGATGCTAAAGGATTATCATCTTTTAAAATTGTTTTTAACCACGGGATAAGAAATGCGATTTTACCCGTCGTTTCATTTATGGGACCGCTATTTGTTTCATTGATCACCGGTACCTTTGTAATCGAAAAGATTTTTGCTATTCCAGGGATTGGAAAATACTTTGTCGATAGTATTTTCAATCGCGATTATCCAGTCATTATGGGAACGACCGTGTTTTTCAGTGTGATTTTAGTCGTCACCTTATTCTTGATTGATATCTCTTACCGTTTCATTGATCCAAGAATTAAATTGACAAGCAAGGGGGATTAATCGTTGGAAAAAATAATGACTGATAAGAGATTCAGACCTGTAGATAAAACAAAAATGCGGTCTGAAGTGATCACCCGGCCAAGCTTAAGCGCTTGGAAGGAAGCATTGCTACATATTTTGAAAAACAAGCTGGCCTTGCTTGGACTTTTGTTGCTTACGGTAATTGTATCTTTGGCTATCATTGGTCCGCACTTGCTCCCTTATAGTGCATCAGAACAAAATTTGCTGAATGCGAATAAAGCCCCTTCAGCAAAACATTGGTTCGGTACAGATGACCTTGGCCGTGACATGTGGAGCAGAACGTGGATGGGGGCAAGAGTATCATTGATTATCGGCTTTGCAGCTGCACTGATAGATTTGATTGTCGGCGTTGCTGTAGGCGGTGTTGCCGGATATATGGCTGGAAGAGGAATAGCCGGTGACAGGGTAGATGGTATCCTCATGCGAATCGTCGAAGTGCTGTATGCCATCCCTTATTTATTGGTGGTCATTTTGCTTATGGTCATCATGGAGCCGGGTATCGCCACGATTGTTCTTGCATTATCTATTACGGGGTGGGTCGGCATGGCAAGGATTATACGGGGTCAGGTACTCCAATTGAAGTCACAGGAATATGTACTTGCAGCACAGAAATTGGGAACATCGAATTGGAAAATTATTTATCGCCACTTGCTGCCGAATACGATGGGAATCATCATTGTCAATTTAACATTTACGATTCCGACGGCGATATTTGCAGAAGCGTTCCTCAGTTTCCTTGGTCTTGGTGTACAAGCACCGAATGCAAGCTGGGGGACAATGGCCAACGACGCTTTGGGTGTCATTTTAAGCGGGCAATGGTGGCGATTATTTTTCCCTGGATTAATGATTTCACTTACGATGTTTGCATTTAATGCATTTGGAGACGGCTTACAGGATGCACTCGATCCGCAAGGCCGGAAATAGGAGGTGTGATTGGTGGAACATTTACTGAAGGTAGATCAATTGAAGGTGAATTTTAATACATACGGGGGTGAAGTCAAAGCGGTACGGGATGTATCATTTCATGTCGATCAAGGGGAAATCGTCGCGATTGTCGGCGAAAGCGGCAGCGGAAAAAGTGTGACTGTCCAGTCGATCATGGGACTGATACCATCGCCTCCAGGAATGATAAAGGGAGGAAGTATTCAATTTGAAGGAAAAGATCTTCTGACATTATCAAAAAGACAAATGCGAAAAATCAAAGGAAGTAAAATCGGCATGATTTTTCAAGATCCGATGACCTCATTGAATCCAACGATGAAAGTTGGTAAACAAATCGCGGAAGCACTCATTACCCATCGGAATTTTTCCAAAGCAAATGCGAAAAACAAAGCGGTGGAGATGCTGAAACTGGTAGGAATTCCCAACCCTGAAGCGCGATTTCAGCAGTATCCACATGAGTACAGCGGAGGAATGCGGCAAAGGGCGATGATTGCCATCGCGCTTGCATGCAGTCCAGACCTTCTCATTGCTGATGAACCGACCACAGCACTAGATGTCACTATTCAGGCACAGGTCCTGGAATTGATGAAAGAATTGCAGAAGAAAATGAACACGGCCATCATTTTGATTACACATGATCTTGGTGTCGTAGCGGAAACAGCTCAGCGCGTGCTTGTCATGTATGGCGGTGTGGTTGTAGAAAGCGCATCCGTTATGGAATTATTCGAAAATCCGCGTCATCCGTACACATGGGGCTTGCTACAATCCATACCGGATACCGATACATCTGAAAAAAAACGGCTTGTCCCGATTGCGGGGTCTCCGCCAGATTTATTTTCACCGCCGAAGGGTTGTCCTTTTGCGCCGCGGTGCAAGTATGCGATGGACATTTGCCTGGAAGAGATGCCCACAGACTATGATATTTCCGATGGCCATACAGCGAAATGCTGGCTTAATGATGAAAGGGCGCCACACCCGGAAACGTTCGCAAGGTTGGGAGAGACAGAAAATGCCTAAAAACTTGGTAGAGATCAAAACACTAAAAAAATATTTTCACTTGGGAAAAGATGTAACAGTCAAATCTGTGGATGATATTTCTTTTACTATCAGAAGCGGGGAAACATTCGGCCTGGTTGGAGAAAGCGGCAGCGGCAAATCCACCCTTGGAAAAACAATCGTCGGGCTCCATCAGGCCAGTGGCGGCGAGATTATTTACAATGGCAAGAAAGTGGCGGAACTGAGTAAGGAAGAACAAAGAGTTGCCAATAAAGAAATGCAAATCATTTTTCAGGATCCTCATGCATCTTTGAATCCAAGGATGCGGGTAGGAGATATTATCGCTGAAGGGATTGATGCTTATAAATTATTGAAAGGCAAACAACGGGAGCGTCGCATTTATGAATTGCTGGAGCGTGTAGGATTACTTCCTGAGCATGCGAAGCGATACCCGCACGAATTCAGCGGAGGACAGCGGCAGCGAATCGGTATTGCCCGTGCACTTGCGGTCGAACCTAAATTCATCGTAGCAGACGAACCGATATCTGCACTGGATGTTTCCATTCAGGCGCAAGTCGTTAATTTGATGGAAGATTTAGCAAAAACAGAGGGGCTCACTTATTTATTCATTGCGCATGATCTTGGCATGGTGAAACATATCAGCGATCGCATCGGTGTTATGTATTTAGGGAAGATGATGGAACTGAGTGATAGTGATGATATGTTTCAAAATCCACTTCATCCATATACGCAGGCTCTGTTATCTGCCATCCCCAAAACCAATCCGAAAATGGCTAAAAGAGAGCGAATCATGCTACAGGGGGACCCGCCGAGTCCAACCGATCCACCGAGCGGCTGCCGTTTTCGCACAAGATGCCCTTTAGCAATGGAGGTATGTGCCAAAGTGGAACCGTCATTTAAAGAAGTGGAGCCAAATCATTGGACTGCTTGTCATTTATATGATGCATAAAAATATAGAACTAAACTGACAACGAGGGAGTGGGATTCATGAAAAAGTGGTTTATCATATTCATTACCATAATAACAGTATCAGCAGCACTTGTTGGCTGCTATGGTGGCGGCGCTGAGCAAAGCAGCGGAAGTGATAAGGGAGATAGTGACAGCAAAAATGTGAAGCAGGAAATCACCGTCAATGCCATGACAGAGCCACCTGCTATCGACCCGGCAATGGCAACAGATACGACATCAGGCTGGGTGCTGGATCATATTTTTGAAGGGTTATATACACGGGATAAAGATGGAGAACCGACATTGGGGGCGGCTGAGAAGGTAGACGTATCTGATGACGGGAAAACGTATACGTTCAAGCTGCGTGATGATGCAAAATGGTCTGATGGTTCACCGGTCACTGCACAAGATTTCGAGTATGCATGGAAACGTGTCCTTAATCCAGATACTGGAAGCGCATTTGCCTTTTATATGTATTATATTAAAGGGGCTGAAGACTATAACAAGGGAAAAGGCTCTGCAGATAAAGTCGGTGTCAAAGCACTGGATGAGCGAACATTTCAAGTGGAGCTGAATGCACCAATCGGATATTTTGATAGTTTGCTGACCTTGTGGACATTCTATCCGGTTCAAAAATCACTTGTTGAGGATAACAAAAACTGGGCTGCTGAAGCAGACGGTTATGTCAGTAACGGGCCTTTCAAGATGACAGAATGGAAGCATGACAGCGAAGTGATCATCGAGAAAAATGACGAATACTATGATAAAAAAGCAGTCAACTTGAAAAAAGTCACTTTTAAGCTAGTAAATGAGGCGACAACGTACTATCAAATGTTCAAAACGGGAGATTTGGACCTGATCATGACGCTGCCATCCGATGTCATACAGTCGGAAAAAGACAGCAAGGAATATAAAGAGGTTCCATATTACGGCACATACATGTATATGTTCAATGTTGAAAAAGAACCATTCACAAACAAAAAGATACGCAAAGCATTTGCGATGAGTATCGACCGAGATGCACTGACAAAAAATGTGACAATGGGAGGCGAGACACCGGCATATGGCATGGTTCCATCGGGAGCGAATACGCCAAATGGAGATTTCCGTGAAGAAGGCGGCGATTACTTCAAGGAGGACGCTGAAAAGGCCAAGGAGCTATTAAAGGAAGGTATGAAGGAAGAAGGATGGGATGAGCTTCCTCAGGTGACACTGACCTACAACACCTCCGAAGAGCATAAGAAAATCGCCGAGGCAGTGCAAGAAATGCTGAAGAAAAACCTGGATGTTTCAGTGAAATTGAACAACCAGGAGTGGGGAACATATTTGGATACGACCAAGCAGCATAATTATCAAATGGCCCGAATGGGATGGATCGGTGTTTTTGTAGATCCGGTCGTCAACCTGGATTACTATCTTGGTGACAGTCCGAATAACCGGACAGGATGGGTCGATAAGAAATTTGATGATTTAATGGAAAAATCGAAGGTAGAGCAAGATCAAGATAAACGATATGAATTGCTGCATCAAGCTGAAGAACGCCTAATGGATGAGATGCCGTTCATGCCAGTATATTTCTATATGAATAATTATTTGGCCAACACGGATGTCAAAGATATCGCTTATTTTGTTAACCGTTATCCGTATCTGAAATGGGCTAAGAAAACAAATTAAGCATTTGTATTTGTCTGGAATAGATAAAGCTTTTGATGGAGCTTTATCTATTCCTATATCAGTCAAGGGGTGTCCAGTATGAAAAAATTCATCGTTATGCATATGGTCATCATGGGGATTTGGGCTAGCTTCATTGCATGCTTCCATATACAGCTGGTTGAATGGATTAATTTTTCTTTTTTATGCGGGCTGGCAGCGTCCGTTTTTGCTGTATGCATTCACATATGGAAATCCGGGTTTTTGCACTTGTTTATAGATGGTTTTCGAACATTGGGCAGTTTCTTTATGCCGTTCAACAGATCCCGCGCATTACATAGGGCAAACGAGCAAATAAAGCAAGATGAAAAACTCCAGCATTTTAAGGAATTGTTTTCTCAAAAACTATGCCTGCTACTGACTAGCATGGCTTCGGCCTCCATTTTGATATCCGTATCAGGCGTATTCCTATATTACTAGAAAACTCAAAGGAGCTTTGCAATGGCTAATCACGAGGAAAATGATAAACTATTATCTTATTTGAAGGTGCATGGTGCATATGAACCAAAAACTGTGCCTGGACAAAACGCTTTTACATTTCTGGCCCAGCGCGGCGGGGTTCCGCAATTGTTCAAGTGGACCAGCAATGATGGAAAAATAAAAGCATTAAAGGATTTTCATGACAGAGTATTATCAGTTCATCCCTCCCCATCGGGGGAAAAAACGATTGTAGGTGTCGATAATCATGGAGATGAGAGGCAGCAGTTGTACTTGATCAATCAAGATCACGTCATAGAAGAACTGGTTATTTCGAAAAATCATTTTCATCGTTTTGGCGGATGGTCGTCAGATGAAAAACGTATCGTGTTTTCCAGTAATCGCAGACATCCTGGATATTTTGATTTGTATGTAGCAGATGTCGCGACAAAAACTGTAACAAAATTGCTGGAAATCAACGACAATTGCACACCGATTTGCTGGATAAAAAATGACAGCCAGATCCTTATCAGCATGCCAAGGACGAATATTGACAACGATCTATTTGTCTATGACCTCGCAGCTGAAAAATTGATTCGTCTAACTGAAGTGTCTGATCGCACTGCAAGATTCCAGTCCGTACAGGCGACAGCCGACGGTAAAAAGATGTATGTGCTGTCTGATGCCGGACAAAACACACTTGGTATCTTTCAAAAGGACCTCAAGGAAGATACCCCGTTCCAGAAGCTTATGACAGATGATTCATGGGATATCGAGGAAATAAAGCTTTCTCCTGATGAAAAATCGATTGCTTATACGGTGAATAAAGGCGGCATCTCCACACTGGGTTGTTTCCACCTGGAAAATCAGCAAATCAATGAAATAGCGGATATGCCAAAAGGCGTTTATCGTTCACTCGATTGGCTGAATGCGGATGAATTAATTGTTGCTGTGAAGGGGGCTACGATTCCTGGTGATATTTGGAAGGTGGATGTGCCGCAAGCTAAAAGCGAACGTCTTACCTTTGTGGGAGAAAATAAAACGCTTGAAAAATATTGGATTGAGCCGAAGCTTTGTACCTATCAATCTTTTGACGGTTTGACCGTCCCGTATTTCCTTTACCAACAAGGAGAAGCAAAAGCCGCAGTCGTTTACGTACACGGTGGACCTGAATCCCAGATTCGCAGTGAATACAACCCGGTAATTCAGTATTTGGCGGCCAATGGTTATGCAGTAGTCACCCCGAACGTCCGCGGAAGCATGGGGTATGGAAGAAAATACGTGCAATTGGATGATGTGCGAAATCGCATGGATTCTGTTGCAGATTTGAAATGGCTTGCCAAGGATCTTATTGATAAACACCATATCCATCCGGATAAGATCGGGATTATGGGAAGAAGCTACGGAGGTTTCATGGTGCTGGCTGCCCTAACACATTATCCCGGTGTATGGTCAGCGGGTGTTGATATTGTCGGCATATCCCATTTTCGGACATTCCTGGAAAATACGGGGGCGTGGCGCAGAAAACTGCGTGAATTCGAATATGGTTCTTTGGAAGAGGATATAGATTTTTTTGAAGAAATCGCTCCGCTGAACCACACCGATAAAATAACCGCACCATTATTGGTATTCCATGGCAGGAACGACACAAGGGTTCCTGTGACTGAAGCAGAGCAGTTAACTAGTCTCCTGACAAAAAAAGGGAAAGAAGTAGAGCTGTTTATGTTCGAGGACGAAGGTCACCAGACAGAGCGTTTGGAAAACCATATTTTTATGAACACTGAAATCGTGAAGTTCATGAATAAACACTTAAAAGGAGAATGATGATGAATGGAATAACCCATCTCCCCTGTCAATCCCCACCAGGAAAGCCAACCCACTCATTTGAAATTCATCCCATTTTAATAGATGCTAGTGCAGAAAGGCTAAATTTATTTCAACCGCTTTCAAAACTCAGTGACAGGCATTACGCCAATTGATAGAATGATATAAAAGTATATTTACATTGGTGGGAATAGTTGCATGCTATTGAAGGGGAGAACACAAAATGCGCATCATCATTGCCGAGGATGAATTGCTGGAACGAAAAGCAATGAAAAAATTTATCGCGGAAAATTTTCCATCCATGGAAGTGGTTGCGGAAGCTGAAAATGGCAGGAAAGCCATTCAGCTAGCGGCAGAAAAAAGTCCGGATTTGATGCTGATGGATATCAAAATGCCGGGAATCAACGGTTTGGATGCAATTGAAACGATTCAAAAGGAGCAGCCACACATCAAATTCATTGTCGTTTCGGCATATGATTCATTTGCATACGCAAAAAAAGCGATGCAGTTTGGCATCAAAGACTATATATTAAAGCCAAGCAGGAAAGAAGAAATTGTACAAACCCTGCTGCGGGTGAAAAAAGAAGTTACCGCAGCGCGCGAACGTCAAAAGGAAAAGCACCAGACAAATGAGCTGCTTCAGGAACAGCTGCTTCGAAAGGTGATGCAGCATCCGATTACAGACGAAGTGAAGCAACTACAACAGCAATTATTCGCACAGATGAAGAGCGGTACATTCCTCGTCGTTCATACATCTGACCCATTCGGCATGGCCAAAGTGGTTTTACCGAAGCTAGGTGCTGCCGATGCTGCCTGCATCACCACTTCATCCGGTGAATTTCATATTGTTCTCATCATGACGGCAAATGTCATGAAAAAAGAAATGCTGCTGCTGCTGGCGAAAAAAATCCGGCTACAACTTGCCGGTGAGACATTTATTGGGATCGGTGAAATTTGCAATCGTATCGAAGCCTTTCCGGATGCGTATGAGCAAGCCTATGCTGCCTGCTTGCAGCAAATGGAGCTGCGAACAAGCGGGTACGGATTCCTGCGGCGGGAAATGTCGCAATCACAGACAAATCCGGAGTTGAAGCAGCTGTACAGGGAAGTGGAAAAAGGGCATAGCGAACAGGCAGGTCAACTCATGAAAAAATACAATGAGACAGCAAATGCAAATGAATTGGAGACTTGGTATATCCATGTCATGCAGCTGCTGCAAAATAAAAACATACCATTGGAACCGGAATTATTTTCATTGAAACAAGCTTGCAAGGATTGGGCAGCGTTCGCACAACTTTGTGCCGGGAAAATGCACACGTATTATCAGTCGAAAAAATATGTTGCGCAAATTGAAAATTATGTACAGGCGCATTTTCAAGAGGGTATTAGTCTTCACGATGCTGCGGCAAGTATTGACCTTAGCCCGACTTATTTTTCCAACCTTTTCAAACAGGAGTTTGGCATCAATTTTACAGATTATGTCACAAAGTTGCGCATGGAAAAAGCGAAGGAATTGATTGAAGAAAACAAACTATCGATGAAGGAAATCAGTTATATGTTAGGTTACCGGGATCCCAATTATTTCAGTCGTGTATTCAAAAAATATTTTGCCGAGTCCCCGAAGGCCTTTCAAAAAAGCATCTTAAAATAATGAAGCAAATCATAAAAAAGTACAGAAATCATTTCCGTCCATCATGGGCGTATTCTTTTATAATGATTTGTAAGCGTTACCAGTTAGGTGGGCAATTGAAATCAAAGAACATACAAGGGGGAAATCGCAGTGAAAAAAATGTATGGCGTCATACTTTTACTTGTATTGGCCATGGTTGTTGCTGCTTGTAGTTCATCAGACGATGACGGAAAATCGGCAGACGCTGGCAGCAAAAAAGGCGACGGCGGCAAAAACCAGGTAGAAATCTTCAGCTGGTGGACAGGTGCCGGTGAGGAAGATGGTCTGCTGGCATTGATTGACAAATTCCAGGAGGAAAATCCGGATTTGAAAGTTAAAAATGCGGCTGTGGCTGGTGGAGCTGGCACGAATGCAAAAGCAGTGCTGGCAACAAGGATGCAAGGTAATGATCCGCCATCCACTTTTCAGGTTCATGGCGGGGAAGAATTGAACAAAAGTTGGGTTGCTGCCGATAAAATGGAGCCACTCGATGATTTGTACAAGGAAAACGACTGGATGGATAAGTTCCCGAAAGACTTGATTGATCTTGTCAGCAATGACGGCAAAATCTATTCGGTACCGGTTGATATCCATCGCGGCAACGTGATTTTTTACAACAAAAAGGTATTTGAGGAAAATGGTATCGATGTACCGAAAACCTTTGATGAATTTGTCACTGCTGCAGACAAATTGAAAAAAGCAGGTGTCACACCACTTGCTATGGGTGATAAGGAATCCTGGACAGCCACGATGATTTTTGAAAATGTCCTATTGGCTGAACTCGGCCCGGATGATTATATAAAATTATTCAAAGGCGATATCGCATTTGATGACAAACGCGTTGTGGAATCCGCGAAGAAATTCGGAAAACTACTTGATTATATCAATGACGATCATGCTTCACGCAACTGGCAGGACTCTGCACAGCTAGTTGCCAATGGGGATGCGGCCATGCTCAACATGGGCGACTGGGCAAAGGGCTATTTTGTAAACGATTTGAAGCTGAAAACAAATAAAGATTTCGGTTACTTTGCATTTCCGGGCACCGAGGGTAATTTTTCCATCATCACCGATACATTTGGTTTGCCAAAAGGAATCGACAATCCGGATGAAGTCAAGAAATTCCTGACTTTCCTTGGCTCTACGGAAGCGCAGGATATTTTCAATCCGCTGAAAGGATCGATTCCGGCGCGAGTTGATGCAGATGAATCCAAATATGACGAATACGGAAAAGATACAATGGCCGATTTTAAAGAGGCAAGTTTGGTTCCAAGCCTTGCACATGGTTCTGCAGCATCGGAAGGGTTTTTAACCAAGGCGAATCAAGCCGTCAACATCTTCGTTACTCAAAAAGATGTGGATACATTGATCCAATCGTTAAAAAATGCTGCACCTGAAATGTAGGGGCTGCATTGGGATGAGCATTCGCCGGAATTTGGCAAACCGCTGGCGAATGCTTTCCGGACAGGTGAAGCTGCCATAATGAAGGCAGCTTCTTGTCTTGTCCATTTACGCTGGAATAAGGCGAGCGCAGAAGCAGCAGACAATAACAAAGGCAGAAAAACGCTGGAATCAGACGTGGCTGTCTCCCAAAGTGGCATGAACGCAGGCACGAAAGCAATGCGAGTCTGCTGTCAGTCTGCATCGCAAAAGCAAGGAGGAACGGGTATGGCAAAGACAGCGATCAAAAAGCGAAAACGCATCACGAAGGATCAATGGACTGCAATTGGATTTTTATTGCCATCTTTTATCTTGATTGTCATTTTTGTTTACGGATTTATCGGCTGGACCGGCTATGTTTCTTTAAGTAATTATAATTCGATCGTCCCGGACTTTTCATTTGCCGGCCTGAAAAATTATATTTATTTATTTCATGATTTTCGTTTCCAGGCTGATTTACGCAACACGGTATTTTTCACGATTTTTTTCATTTTACTTGTGATTGTACTTGGCGGGGGACTGGCGATTTTAATTGACCAGAAACTAAAAGGGGAAAGCTTTTTCCGCAATATCTTTCTCTTTCCGATGGCACTCTCCTTTATTGTGACCGGGGTTGTGTGGCAATGGCTGCTGAACCCGTCCACCGGTTTTAATACTTTTTTGAAGTTTTTCGGCATTCAGCCCAAATGGTATACCGATACAAATATATTGGCTGGATTTCAATGGGGAAGTATTGAATTTGGGATCCCTGTCGCCATTATTGCTGTCGTGCTCGCGGCTGTCTGGCAGATGACCGGGTTTTCAATGGCGATGTATTTGGCTGGACTGCGTGGGATTCCCGATGAGCTGCGGGAAGCGGCACGTATGGATGGCGCAACAGAATTTCAAGTATATCGCAAAATTGTCCTGCCGATTTTGATGCCGATTACGGTCAGTGTCATCATCATCATGGCACATATTTCGCTAAAAATATTCGATTTGATTTATGCAATGACCGGTTCCGGCGCAAATTTTGTGACCGACGTGCCAGGGGTGTACATGTTTGAGACGACCTTCCGCGGCAACTACTATGCAAACGGTGCAGCGATTGCCATTGTCATGCTGCTTTTGGTGGCCATATTTATCGTGCCGTATCTATGGTCAGCAAGGAAGGGGGATAACGCATGAGTTATGTAGGCAAAACGATTAAATATGTTATTTTGGCGCTGTTTGCGATTATCTTTCTGATGCCAGTGTACGTTATTATCGTTACCAGCTTGAAGCCCAACAGCGAGGTTTCGCTGGAGCAGATGTGGAAACTTCCGACTAGTATCGATTTCAGCGCATATGCCGAAGCGTTCACCAATCTGGCTCCGAATTTCATGAACAGCATTTACCTTGTCATTCCTGCCACATTGCTATCGGCATTGCTCGGGGCAATGAATGGATATGTGCTATCAAAATGGAAATTCAAAGGATCGGATACGCTATTTACGATTATTTTATTTGGAATGTTCATTCCCTATCAAAGTATTTTGATCCCGCTTATTCAATTTTTGCGTTCGATAGATTTGTATAATACGATTCCGGGTCTGATTTTGGTGCATGTCGTTTATGGCATCCCGATTACCACGTTGATGTTTCGTAATTTCTATGCAAGCATCCCGGATGAAATGCTAGAGTCGGCACAAATTGACGGTGCGAATTTTCTTGGGATTTTCCGGCATATCATCGTGCCGCTGTCGATTACCGGTTTTGTGGTGGTCGCCATTTGGCAGTTCACAAATATATGGAATGAATTTTTATTTGCTGTAACGGTCACAACATCCGCCAACCAGCCGATTATGGTTGCCCTGCAAAATCTTTCCGGCAGCCAAATCGTGCAATGGAATGTGCAGATGGCGGGGGCTTTAATTGCCGCACTTCCAACACTGCTTGTTTATATTTTGCTTGGTAAATACTTTGTACGTGGTTTGTTGGCTGGATCGGTGAAAGGGTAATGAAAAGCAGAGGCCTGATGGCAATTCGAATGGCCTCTGCTTGTATTTATTCTTTATTTCTTCATTTCCTCTTGATAGCGTCCCCTTAACCTATATCTCTCACGTCCTGGCATTGAAAAATATGGGCTGTTTTCACACATAACGCAATCCAAATTGATAAACAGTTTGCTGCTGATATTTTTTCTCCGGTGTCAAGAGGATACCGGGGAAATTGGTGTGATTCAATGCAGCCGAATGTGCTTGGGTTTCCAAACAAAGACCGAGATGCTTTTGGGAAATACCATTTCGCAGCGGGACCCCGCTTTCCAGTCCATTTCCGGAATATAGGACTACACCGGGCTGTGTTGTGGTAAGAGTCAGTTTCCGACCGCTGATTGGCTCAGTTACAATGATTTCATTTTCATTGCCATCCACATCAAAAAGAAAATAGTGATCATATCCGCGGCCGACTAGTTTAACTTGCGGATGGTTGCTCAGTAGCCCGTCTTCCAAAAAGCGCCCATTCAGAAAATCAAATGGTGTCCCGAAAACATTCAGCCATTTTCCAGTTGGAATCAATTCCTTATCCAGCTCGGCAAAATGACTTGCTGCCATTTGCACATGATGCCGCGCAACGGTGTCCCTTAGGTTTCCGCTTAAATTGAAATACGTATGATTTGTCAGCGCAAGCGGGGTTGTTTGATCCGTAACAGCATCATAATCAATCGTCAGCCGGTTCGTATTGTCCAACGTATATGTAACCTGGATGCTGACGGTACCAGGATATCCTCCTTCTCCGGCCGGGCTTGTATGCTGCAGGCGAACACCTGCCTGATCCTGAGTTTGAAAAGGTTCTGCCTGCCAAATTGCTTGGTGAAAACCATGATTTGCGCTGTGCAGATGATTTGTACCTTCATTTGCTTTTAGCTGATAAGTTTGGCCATCAATCGTAAACTGGCTGTTCGCAATACGCCCGGCAACCCTGCCGATAAGCGCGCCGAAATAAAATGGATTTTGCTCGTATGCTTGATAGTTTTCATAACCAAGCACCACATTTTCCGAGCGACCGTATTTATCCGGAACAAGCATCTTCGTCACAATGCCACCGTAATCCATGATGCCAACTTGCATGCCGTGATCACTCATCAGTAAAAATTCGCTCCAAATACCGTTGATGCGATTTACAATGATATCCATATGTGAGCCTCCTTTTGCAGGATGGTTGGGCGCCCTTGCATGACGCTTGGACAGGGGCGGCACGTATATTTTTTTAGTCGTTTAGTATGTTTGCTCATTTGCGCACAATCCCCGTTTATTTGCACATTTTTCCGGTATATTTGCTTTGTATCGTTTATTTGGAATATAACGGATGTATTTGCAGCTTTGTATCGTTTATTTGTGCAATTTAACGAAATGTATGTGTGTGTAGCTTTGTATCATCTATTTGCACTTTAGTGGCGTCTATTTGCTTTGCAGATTCAAGCCTTCTATTTGCAAAAGCTGCAAACAAGCAGCAAAAGTGCATGCTCGACCGCGTACCTAAATTGCATCAAGAAACCGTCGAAATGCCTGCAGTCCGGATACTGTTTGTTTAAATACGCCGGCATCTTCCAGCACACGGGCGAATTTGCTGCCAAGCTCCTTTTTCAAAATAGCAGCGGCATTTTCTGCGCATATGTCCTTATGGCGTCTCTTGATATCTTCCGCCCATGCCTGATGATAAGCAGCCACGTCCGCTGCATCGCCAAGTAAAAATTTGCGGATTTCAGTTAGTTCACTCTGCAATCTTGCAGGTAAAACGGCAAGTCCCATTACTTCGATTAAGCCAATATTTTCCTTTTTGATGTGATGAACATCGGAATGGGGATGAAAAATACCTAATGGATGTTCTTCTGTCGTCCTGTTGTTGCGCAGAACAAGATCGAGTTCAAATTGGTCTGCGCGTTTTCTTGCAATAGGCGTAATCGTATTATGCGGTGTGTCCCCGGTAAATGCCAAAATATCCGCATCAGGGTCACTGTAGTTTTTCCACGCCTGTAAAATCGTATCTGCTGCACCAACCAATTTGTCGGTATCTTTGCTGTGCAGGCGAATGACGGAGAGCGGCCATTTCAGCACTGCCATCTCCACTTCATCAAAGCCAGGCAATGAAAAAGAAAAGCGCTTGGACGCGTTGGTCATGGCAAATTCGTAATGACCGCCCTGGTAGTGGTCATGCGTAAGAATCGAGCCGCCGACGATTGGCAAATCTGCGTTGGAACCAAGGAAATAATGCGGAAACTTCCTGACAAACGCAAGCAGATTGGCAAAAGTTTGGCGATCAATTTTCATGTTTCGGTGCATTTCCGACAGCACAATGCAATGCTCGTTATAATACAGATAAGGAGAATATTGTAGGAACCAGTTTTCGCTATTTAAATCGAGCTTGATGATTCGATGATTGGCACGGGCGGGGTGGCCGGTTCTGCCGGTATAGCCTTCATTTTCCGCACAAAGCAGACATGTTGGATAGGTCATATCCGCATTTTTCATTTCCCGTTCCCGTTTAATTTGCTCTGGATCTTTTTCAGGCTTGGATAGATTGATCGTAATGTCCATGTCCCCGTATGTTGTTTCAGATTTAAAAGCGATGTTTTTACGAATCCGATTCATCTGGATGTAATTGCTGTTTTTACTCAAATTATAAAAATAAGTGGTCGCTGCCCTTGCACTATTTTGATAAGCCTTGTAAAACCTTTCTTCCACAACGGAAGGCCGTGCAACAAAACAATTCATGATATTGGCAGACAGGATTTCCTTATCATCAAACACATCCGTGATGACATGATGCTTTATCGCATATGCCACAAGCTTTTCCAGCAAATTCGGGATGCTGTCTTTTGTAGCTTGTTGGATTGTTTCGGGAAAAGTCTCCAGTTTTAAAAGCCGGAGAACCTGGTTTTGGGCATACACCTGGTCCCTTTTTTCTATCAAACCGCATGCTGTAGACTGCGCCACAAGCCCGGCAATGTCCTGATAAATTTCCATTTCCACAAGGCTTCACTCCCTTTGTCTTAGGTTGACAGGCGATTTTTTCATAGGTAAAGAAAGTATAAAATTAAGCTGTATTCATGTCATTTGCTATGACAGCCACGTCCTGCTCCAGCGCCCAGCAACTAGCAGAGCTTTTTGATGGGACGAGTAACCGCAGTCCCAGAGCTTTTTGATGGGACGAGTAACCGCAGTCCCAGAGCTTTTTGATGGGACGAGTAACCGCAGTCCCAGGACGTCGCCCTTTTAGCCTGTATGGGCGCTTGCGCCTTTGTTGATTGCGATTAATCCGAATAACCATTTGGATGCGAAACATGCCAATTCCACGCATCTCGTATGATTGTATCGATCGCTGTATTTTTCGGCTGCCAGCCAAGCACTTGTTTTGCTTTATCCGGACTGGCAATAAGGGTGCTTGGATCACCGGCACGGCGCGCTTGGATGACAGCTGGAATTTCTCTGTCCGTCACTTTCCGGGCAGCATCTACCATTTCTTTTACAGAATAACCCTTGCTGCTACCAAGATTGAATACATCACTTTCTCCACCGTTTTGCAGATACTTTAATGCCAATAGATGAGCCTGGATCAGGTCCTCGACATGTACATAATCACGGATGCATGTGCCGTCTGGCGTGTCGTAATCATCACCGAAAATCGCAATTTGCTCCCGCTGGTTGAGCGCTACTTGTAAAATAATTGGAACAAGATGTGTCTCCGGGCGGTGATCCTCACCAATTTCACCGGTTTTTCTCGCTCCGGCAACATTGAAATAGCGCAACGCCACATAATGGATTCCGTGCGCCTGTTCCACCCAGCGCATCATCTTTTCCATCGTCAGCTTCGTTTCGCCATATGTGTTGGTAGGATTGGTTGGCATTTTCTCCGTGATTGGTACAGCTTCCGGCTCGCCATATGTTGCTGCGGTCGATGAAAACACAATGTAACGAACGCCAAATTCCACCATCATTTCAAGGACGACCTGGGTGCCATGGACATTATTGTCAAAATAAGCAAGCGGTTTTTCCATTGACTCGCCAACCAGGGAATTGGCTGCAAAATGGATGACCGCATCAATTTGCTCTTTTTCAAATACGCTGCGCAAAAATGTACTGTCACGCAGGTCACCTTCGTAAAATGTAGCTTTCGGGTGGATCGCTTGGCGGTGTCCTGTTTGCAAATTATCCACAACAACTACTTCCTGTTGCTGGTCAATCAGTTGATATACGGCGTGTGAGCCAATGTAGCCGGCTCCACCTAAAACGAGAATGCTCATCATGAAATCTCCTTTTTATCTTGTTTTGTAAGGGGCGCTGTCTTTGTTGCATTTTTACCTTTTTGGTGAGTGATAGTGAAGGTTGTTTAGTCCACATCGGGCTTAACACTGGGCGCAGTATAAAGATTCACTATTTAACCAACGAAAACAGCATTCAAACTCAAATCATTCCGCTCCCTCTGCAATGGTTGCGGTATAAAACGCAGGTTCATAGCCGATTTTATGCTTATATATTCGGCTGACTTCCTGCTGGAAAGTCTCCATCTGTTCATTTTCAACGATTGCAATGGCGCATCCGCCGAATCCGGCGCCTGTCATCCGAGCACCAAGCACTCCCGGCTGTTGCCAGGCAGCTTCGACAATCGTATCCAATTCCAAACCCGTCACTTCATAATTGTCACGCAAAGAACAATGGGATGCGTTCATTAGCTGGCCGAACGCCTGCAAATCGCCTTCATTCAATTTCGCATATGCTGTTTTGGTTCTGGCGTTTTCTTCCACAACATGCTGTGCCCGTTTCCGATGAATCGGATCTTTGATGACATGCTTCTGCTCAGCGAACATTTCCACTGATAGTTCTCCCAGTTGCTGGATGTCCAGCTTGGATTGCAAGTCGCAGACCGCCTGTTCACATTCGCTGCGCCGCTCATTGTATTTGGAATCAGCCAACGTTCGCTGTTTGTTAGTGTTCATGATCATAATTTTGTGGTTATCCAGTTTTATTGGCGCATACTGATAGGCAAGAGTGTCGCAGTTCAGCAAAATTGCATGATCTTTTTTGCCCATCCCAATGGCAAATTGATCCATAATCCCGCTGTTGACACCGATAAACTCGTTTTCTACCTTCTGGCCGATTTTGACCATTGCAATGCGGTCAATAGTAAGGCCAAACAGTTTTTCCAGCAACACGCCAGTGACCAATTCAATGGAGGCGGAAGAGGATAGCCCGGCACCATTTGGAATATTTCCTTCATACAAAATATCCAGCCCGCAATCGATGTCATAGCCGTTTTTCAAAAAATAAGCAATCACTCCCTTGGGATAATTTGCCCAATCATGCGACTTGTCATAGGCAAGGCTATCCAAATCAAAGCGAATCATTCCAGTATCTTGAAAATTTTGTGAGTACATCCGTATTTCCCGATCTTCCCGTTTTATCGCCAGAGCATGGGTGCCAAGCGAGATGGCGGCGGGAAAGACATTACCGCCATTGTAATCGGTATGCTCACCAATGAGGTTGATGCGCCCCGGTGCAAAAAAGGACTGAGGAGTTTCGCTAGTTTCAAAGATTTTGGCAAAGTTTGCATATAGGTTCATTATTCAACCCCCGAGAAAATTAGTTAAATCGTTTTCAATTCGTGTATGCATTTATTTTACAATGAACATCTATTTGAATCAAATTTTTAGTAAAAGTTTTACCAAAAATTGAAACGGTATGGCAGTTGTGGACAAGCCACTGGGTATATGCTAATCTCAATTATATTCGTAAATTATTTACCTGTAAATTTACAAAAAGTGGTGACGAAATGGCAACAATCAAAGATATCGCAAAAAAGGCAGGGGTCTCCCCGGCTACCGTTTCCCGCGTGCTTAATTATGATCCCAAACTGTCAGTCACAGATGAGACAAGGAAGAAAATTTTTGAAGCTGCCGAGGAATTATCTTATCAGAAAAAAAAGCCACGCAGATACGCCAATACCAACATTGCAGTGTTGCATTGGTATACGGAAAAAGAAGAGTTAAACGATTTGTATTACTTGTCGATTCGTCTTGGCGTGGAAAAGCGTGCAAAAGAACTGGGTATCAATCAGGAAACTTATTTTATGGACGAGCTCCCTGAAGCATTACCCGGCATCGATGGCATTATCGCCATCGGAAAGTTTTCCAAAGCGCAAATCAAAAGCCTGACCCAATTCCATTCCACCATCGTTTTTGTCGACTACAATCCAGGCTTGGGAAATGAAGACGTAATTATGGCTGATTTGGCAAAAGGCGTCCGAGACGTGCTCGATTATTTCCTGGAAAAAGGGCATACAAATATTGGCTATATTGGCGGCAGAGAATGCTTGCAAGGGGAAACCGTGCCGATTGACGATAAAAGGGAGATGACTTTTCTATCCTATATGCAGGAAAAAAACTTGCTCCGGCGGGAAAATATGTTTGTAGGATCTTTTTCAGTAGACTCTGGCTATCAACTGATGAAACAGGCGGTTGAACAGCTTGGCGACTTGTTGCCGACAGCTTTTTTGGTTGGCAGTGATACCATGGCGGTCGGGTGTCTGCGGGCACTGCATGAATTGGGTATCGCCGTTCCGAATCGCGTCAGCATGATCGGTGTGAATGATATGACGATTGCAAAGTATACCTATCCGTCGCTTAGTTCTTTGAAGGTGTATACGGAAATCATGGGGGAAACTGCGGTGGATGCATTGCTAGAACGAATGGACGGCAGGAATATAGGCAAGCGTATATATGTTGCAACAGAATTGATTTTGAGAGGAAGTGTGGTGTAAGCCATTACTTCCGATTTTTTTGGATAACTTTTTGGTTGCCGATTTTGATCGATACGGGGCCAGGCATCCCTATTTAAATGGTGGTGGTTTTTCACCCAAAATATATACTTATGTTTTTGTTCTTTATATCATACAAATAAATTTGATATTTATTGTAATAGTAAGTATTTTGAAGATATTGATAGAAAAAGTTAGTAAAACGTTCAATATAGTGAAAAAACGGCTGATTTTGGGGTTTTTAAAATATGGACTGTTGGTATATACTTCAATCGTGTTGTTCTCAATAAAGTACAAAATGTATTTTATAAGGAGCGGTTGGAATATACATATGAGAGGGGGACGTGTACCGATAAAACGAAGAGAGCGGTACATCCACGAAAAAACGCACAAGTTGGCAGGGGTAAAAAGAAAAATGTGAGATGATAGGGAGGAAACAAGATGAGTATTAAAAAGAAATTGGGAATGGGTATTGCTACTGGTGTCTTGGCTGTTGGATTGATTGGTGGAGGAACGTTTGCTTATTTTAGTGATACGGAAGTAAATGCCGGCAGCTTTGCAGCAGGCACATTGGATATTGATGTCAAAGGAAATGATACAAACAACGCAATTATTAAGGTGGACAATATAAAGCCTGGGGATACCATGACACGTGATTTAAAACTGAATAACGTGGGTAGTTTGGACATATCCAAAGTATTGTTGACGTCAAAATACACTGTCAAGGATGCAAAAGGCGATAATAAGGGTGCAGACTTTGGTGAGTATATTAAGGTTAAGCTTATCAACAAAGACAGTGGAAAAGAAGTTATCCGTGAAACTACTTTAAAGAAACTTAGTGAAGCTGGTGAAACGGATTTATTAAGATTGTTATCCGCTTCGGTAAATAGCGCACTAGGGTCTGGTAAATCTATTAATCTGCAAGTCAAGTTTGAATTCGTTGACAATAATAAAGACCAGAATGTTTTCCAGGGTGATTCTTTAACGCTTGACTGGATATTCGACGCAAAGCAAACAAAAGGCGAAGAAAGATAACATATACTTTGGGAGGAGATCACTTCTCCCCCTTTGTACATATTAAGAGCGTCTGAAGGCAGCAGCCCATCCAGTAGTCAAGAAAAGCCAACTTCTACCATTTATATCTATTCCCAAACGCATAACTGTGCTTATGTTTTTAGGAATATATATAAAAAATGCCAGCTATGATAATTTGAAAGGCGGGGTCAGGTTGAGAAGCAAGCGAATGCGCACATTCAGGGAAAAAAAGCGTGGCCTTTTCCTTATTTTAAAAATAATGATTGTATGTTATTTGATTGTTTTTGGAATCAGTTTTATGACGTCTGATACTTCCGCATACCTTAGCAGTCAATCAAAAGTTTCCGGGGAGATTACTGCGGGAGAGTGGGAAGTGGCGGATGAAAGCAAGCTGGCATTTCTTGATAAAGGCAATCAAAATCTCAAGGCATGTCCCGCAAACATGAAAGTCACACTGAAAAACATCGGCAAAGGCCCAATGCTTCAAACGAGCACGTATGAAATTTATTATGTAGTGAATGGCAATCCGAAAAAACATGGCACAAAGGTGCGGCTGAATCAGGGTGAAGGAACTGTGAAAATACTGGAAAAAGGTGAAACAGTCACCCTGTCCTATCAAACCGACAAGCCGGGACGTTATATTTTCAAAGTCTATCAATCCGGTGTTCATGACGAAAAAACCGCCGTTTGGAGCAAGGAAATCAAAGTCAATTGTAAAAAGGAAACGGAAAAGACGAAAGAAGATGCAAAGGAAAAGGCAGAAGATGACCAAGCGGAGAAATCCGAAAAACCGAAACAAACGGATGATCAAAAAGACGAGAAGAACGATGGAAAAAAGATAGATGAAACAAAAACCAATACGGACGCAAACGAGGAGAAAGAAAAAACGGAAGATTCGCAGACTTCAACCAGTCCAAAAGAACAGACAAATGAATCTGCAGATCAGAGCAACGTAGAAGAAAAACCTGTCGAAAATAAACCGGCAGAAACAACAACCGAAGAAAAGCCTGATGCAGCATCGAAAATGGTACAAAAGAAAGTGAAAACAATCCAGAACAAGGAAGGTGCGGACAATGAAAAGGCGGAAGATAATGAAGTGGGTAAATAATATTGTTTCTACCATATTGATGATCTTGCTCATTAGCGTAGCGTCAATCGTCATGATATCGAAGTTTTCCGGAGGGGAGCCACAGGCTTTCGGCTATCAGTTAAAAACGGTGCTATCGGGATCGATGGAGCCTGGAATTAAAACCGGATCAATCATAGCGGTGAAACCCAATGTTGAAAAAGACAAATTCAAAAAAGGGGATGTCATCACATTTCAGGAGGAAGATGGGACACTGATCACGCACCGGATTTCAGAAGTAGTAAAAACCCCAGAAACCGTTCTGTATCGTACAAAAGGCGATAACAATAATACGGAAGATATGAATCCGGTTCTTCCGGCTAATGTGGTGGCAGAATATACCGGCTTCACAATCCCGTACGTCGGCTATTTTGTATCGTTTTCCCAATCCAAAAACGGCGCGTTTTTGTTATTGATACCTGGCTTGCTTTTGCTTTTGTATTCGGGATACACCATTTGGAAAGCATTGTCCGAATTAGAAATAGCGCAAAAGAAGCAGGTAGATTTATTGGCCAAGGAAGGCGAAAACAGCTCTTCTTGAAAAAACCGCTACTGTTTTAAAGGGGGCGACAGATTGACTAAAACTATGCGGCTATGTATCGTGTTTACCTTGGTACTTGGGTTGTATCTATTTCCTGTTTCGGTTGCGATGGCCGATAACGGAAACGGTACGTCATCCGAAATAAATATTACCCTTTTTTCAAAAAATTTCTTGTTTGACGTCATTAATATGAAGCCGGGAGACTGGGCACCACGACAAATTACGGTCAACAATTCCGGATCCAAAGATTTTGCTTACCACATGCAGCTTCGTAATGATGGAGAGAAAAAATGATTCTGTAACAAATCGCGGGATTACCGACATTATTCGACATGAATAATGCATAGTAATCGGGTAGTTGAAAACTTT
>NZ_JAROCA010000030.1 GCF_030732005.1 Tigheibacillus jepli
TTGTTCGTCAGAAACTTTCTTTCCGTCCTCATTGATGGAGTAGCCTGGTGCTGGACGGCCCTCACTCACTTGTTTCTCTTCCACACGGTAATTTTTTTGATAATAATAGGTGGAACGAGGAACATTTACCAATTTTAATACCAATTTGATGGCATATCCTTTTTGGATCCATTTATCGGCTACTTCAATTTTTTCAGCAAGTGAGGGTTCTGCTTTTTTACAAGATCCCGTAGAATTGCAATTTCAAGGTCTTTTTCACCCAGTATTTTTTTCAGGTGGTCATTCTCGTTTGAGAGTTGCTTGGAATCAAGGTCTGGCACAGTAGTCACATCAACATCGCCATATTTGCCATCCTTATATTCACGAACCCAGCGTGTCACCATATTGGCATTAAGTTCATAACGGCGTGCAACCACAGATGTTTTTCCTGTTTCCATCGCTTCCTTAATGACCTGTATTTTAAATTCTTTTGAATGTCTTGTACGTTTCATGTTGTAAGCCTCCCTGACACATTAAGTAGTATAATATATTTCACTCTTAGTGTCCAAGTTCATTTAGGGGCTTATGAGCCTTAGCCTGCACAACAAGATAATTTCGAAACATCTTTATCGAACGTAAGTGCAGCTAATTTTAGTCCTTCAGCCATTGTTAAATATGGTGCTAGTGTCTCTGTTAAATCTTCTATCGTTAAGCCAAATTTAACAGCTAATGATGCTGCATAGATGACATCTCCTGCATTCTCAGATACAATATGAACCCCTAATACTTTTAGTGTTTCTGCATCTGCTACTAGTTTAAATACACCGGTTGTTTCACGGTTTACAATTGCTCTTGGAACAGCATCTAAAGGTAATACAGATGTCTTCACATCATACCCTTTCTCTTTTGCTTGTTCTTCTGTTAAACCAACCGTTGCAACCGTCGGATTCGTAAACGTAATAGCAGGAACTACCGATAAATCTATTTTTTTGTTTAATCCACCGATAGCATTATCAGTAATAATTCCACCTTCATAGGCTGCTACATATACAAATTGCGGTCCTAACGTCACATCTCCTGCTGCATAAATCTTTTCATTACTTGTTTGACCAAAATCATTGATCAGGATTTCATTATTTTTTCCAGTTTCAACACCTGCTGCAATTAAATTTAAAGAATCCGTATTTGGTTTTCTTCCAGTGGCAACAAGTAACTGATCTGATTCAATGACTTCTCTACTGCCATTTACTGTTACGTAAACCTTTTTTATCTCTCCACTTTGTTCAACACGCTCAAAAGTTGCCCCTTTGACAAGGTTTATACCCTGTTCAATTAACGCTTTTTCAACTGACTCTGAAATTTCAGGATCATACTCCTTTAAAAGTCGCTCACTTCTTTGCATAAGCGTTATTTCTGATCCTAAATGATGAAACAGTTGTCCAAGCTCCATTCCAATGTATCCTGAACCAATTACAGTTAATCGTTTTGGTATTTTCTTTAACTCAAGAAGTGTTGTACTAGTTAAATAGTCCATTTTTTCAAGTCCTGAAATTTGGGGCAACGAAAGCGATGCACCTGTTGCAATTAAAAAGCGTTTTGCAGATAACTTTGCCCCATTGACCTCAACCGTACTAGCATCAACGAATTTTGCTTCACCTTTAATTAAATCAAAATTATATTCATCAATTAAATCTATATATTTTTGATTCCGAAGTTCACTCACCAATTTATCTTTTTGCGTGATTAAACTAGCTAAATCCACTTCTCCAGCGGATGTTTGTAACCCTATAAACGGATTGTCTTTTGATAAATGATTGATTTCCCCTGCCCTAAGAAGAGTTTTTGACGGAACACAGCCAATATTCACACAGGTTCCCCCAACCGTCCCACGCTCAATCATTCCAACTTTTGCACCGTATTCTATAGCTTTAATTGCCGAAGAAAAGGCAGCAGCACCAGAACCAATAATAAGAAGGTCATAATTGTCTTCATTAATTAACGCCACGTTTTCTAGTGATGATACTTCTTCAATTTCTCCGGCTTGGTAATTTGCTTCATCAATCGCCTTTATTGCACTTTCAACCTCAATATCATCGGGAAGTTCAAATACTGCTTCACCACGACGAAAACTAGACTCAATATTTTTAGCACCTATCTTTTCAAGTGCTAATTCTACGTGTTTTTCACAACCCGTACAAGTCATTCCTTGAATGTTTACCTTAAATTTATTCATAAAAAAGCCCCTTTCGTTAATCTCTCATGTTAATGTTTCTATTATTGGACACGAATGTAATTGCTTTTCATCTGGACATCGTTGTTTTAAGTCGTCTAACATACTTTCAATTCGTTTTAAATCCTCTATTTGTTTTTGCACTTCCTTTTGTTTTTTAGAAACAAATTCGAACATATCTTGACAACGAACTTCATCTTTATCTACAACACCAAGTAATTTATAAATCTCGCTTAAAGAAAAACCAAGTTCCTGTATTCGTTTAATAAACCCAACACGCTTAACGTCATCATATGAATATATCCGATAACCAGCTTCCGTTCGGTGAGGTTCTTGTAATAAATTTTTTCGCTCGTAATATCTAATCGTTTCTTTATTAACTCCACATTTATCTGCAAACTTACTAATGCGATAAATCATCTTATTTCACCCCATGAATATTATAAACCGTGTATCATAGTACACGGTCAAGTAAATTGGACTATTTTATTTTTTTCCCAACGTATCACTCGTATGTGATTGATACTTTTATAATACTATTGATTGTCCTAACATCCCACCAGATAATCCGATTTAAACACCAGTTGTTTTTAAACTATTAAATAAGTAATTCCACTATATATTCCGAAGACCCTTCTTTTATTCACCTGTTTCTGTAAATCGCTTAATCCGTTCACCTATTTCATCACGTACGCGCTGAAATACTTTCCATACTTCTTCTTCCTTACCTTCTGCTTGGGCTGGGTCATCAAAGCCCCAATGTTCACGTTTTACGTGTGGCGGTGTTACTGGGCAACGGTCTTTTGCATCCCCACATAATGTAACTGCTAATGTTGCTTTATTTAAAAATTCCACATCCATTGTTTCCGACTTTTGGTTAGAAATGTCAATTCCAACTTCATTCATTGCTTTAACTGCAATTGGGTTTAAGCCATGTGCTTCTATACCTGCACTTCTGACCTCCCAATTATCTCCAAGATATTTTTTAGCCCATCCTTCAGCCATTTGGCTTCTACATGAGTTTCCAGTACATAAAAAATAAATCGATTTTTTAGCCATATTTTATTCTCCCTTTAATATAGTAAAAGCGTTAGATAAAGACCTAGCAAAGTGATAAATAGAATAGGAATAGTTAAAACAATCCCAGTTTTAAAATAAGTACCCCATGAAATTTTAACACCTTTTTGGGATAATACATGTAGCCAAACTAATGTTGCTAATGAACCAATTGGTGTGATTTTTGGACCTAAATCCGACCCGACCACATTAGCATATACAAGAGCTTCCCTTAACACACCAGAAGTATTTGTTTCAGCAATTGCTAAAGCATCAATCATTACCGTTGGCATATTATTCATAATTGACGATAAGAAGGCAGCAATGAATCCCATTACAACCGTAGTTACAAATAACCCTTGTTCAGCCAACGTTTGAATAACACTAGCTAGTACAGATGTGAGTCCTGCATTTCCTAATCCATAGACAATGACATACATTCCGATTGAAAAAATTACTATATTCCACGGAGCACTCTTTATAACTACTTTCGTATCAACAACAGAACTGCCTCTTGCCATTGCAATAAAGAATATAGCGATTGTTCCCGCAATAATTGAAACTGGGATATTAATAAATTCACTTGTAAAATAACCAATTAATAATAAAGCAAGGACATACCATGATAAATTAAACATTTTCAAATCTTTGATTGCTTCTTTTGGATTCTTTAATTTGGACAAATCGTATTTTCTCGGAATACTTTTTCTAAAATAAATTAATAACACTGAAATAGTTGCAATTAATGAAAATAAATTTGGAATTATCATTCGTGAAGCATATTCGACAAATCCAATATTAAAAAAGTCTGCGGAAACTATATTTACTAGGTTACTTACAATGAACGGCAATGATGTCGTATCAGCGATAAATCCACTTGCCATAATAAAGGGAAATATCATTTGTTCTTTAAATTTTAAGTTCCTAACCATTGCAAGCACAATTGGTGTAAGTATAAGAGCTGCCCCATCATTAGCAAATAAAGCAGCAACAATAGCACCTAAAATACTCATACAGATAAACATTTTTATTCCATTTCCTTTTGCTATCCGTGCCATATGTAATGCTGCCCATTCAAATAGTCCAATCTCATCTAATATTAATGAAATAAGGATAATGGCTACAAAAGATAATGTTGCATTCCATGTAATGTCAATTACTTCAAGAACATCACTAGGCCCCACTACTCCTACTAACAAAGCAATAACAGCTCCGCCCATTGCAGACCAACCAATGTTTAATCCTTTTGGCTGCCAAATTACTAGGACTAGGGTTGCTACAAAGATTAGACTGGCAAGTATAAGCATTGTTGACAAAATAATTCCTCCAATCTAACAACAAGAAATACGCCTTCCATTTTCTTCTAGTTCTTTTAATTTATAATCTTGATTAGGTAATTGATCAAGAATCGGTTTAATAAATGAATAGTATTCATTATTCTTATCTATAGAGTAAAATATCCATTGTCCTTTTCTATCTTCCCTAACCAAGCCCAAATCTTTCAGTTTACGTAAATGTTGGCTTATAGATGGCTGACTGACATGAAATATTTCAACAAATTCACAAACACAACAAGCCTGTTTCTCAATTAATTTCATCATCGTTAACCTTGTATTATCTCCAAGCAATTTTAAAATTAAAGCCACTTCCTCCATTTCGATTGTTGTTTGTATCACTAAAATCCCTCCTTTCAATCCTTTCACTTATATAAGTGTATAATTATTTACTTATGTAATCAACGGTACTATTAAATAATCAGATATATAATTTGGAAGTAAATAATCCCCACCAAAAATAAGATGGTAGGGATTTTTGTAAGGCACTATATATTTTTAGCTAATTTCTTCAGCTTGGATTAGGTTAAAAAAAGGTAAACAGTGAGGTGAACGTACCATTTTCAAACAATATATAAATACCTACCCCTATGAATACAATTGGTACAAACCAACGTTCATATTTCTCAATTGTTTCCGATACAAAATCAACTGAAGCTAGTCGGTAACTGACATAGCATAGAACTCCAACCATCATTAAAAAGACAATAACAGCAATAAAGATTTCAAACATATTTAAGGTTGTGAAGTACGGTATGTAAATGGAAAAGTCATCCGTACTGGAAGCCAATACGATGAAAGTCATCGTCAAAAATAATTGATTAAATTTACCAGAGGAGAACAAGGATAAAATGCTACTTTCATCTTCATCCTCTTCTCCTTTAATCCCTATTTTGACACCTAAGTAAAATGGTAAAAATCCAAGTAGTCCAATAACCCATTGCTGAGGAATTAAATTTTCAACCCCCTGTGCAACTAAAAGACTTGCTCCTATAACAATTACAGTCCCTATATATTGTCCTATCCAAATATGTTTTATCTGACCTTTTTTTACTTGCGAAAACAAAAGAATTAATATAACGAGATAATCAATACCTGTGCTACATATACCGCAGCTGCTGTAAGTATCGTTGCGATCATTTTTCCATCTCCAATATTTTAGGGGTAGGATAAATTGAAAAGCCCTTCCTTAAATAGCACACAGCGTGACCTTACTATTCTGTTTTTTACCTATTTATCCTTCACTCTCATCAGTCGTAAACTATTTAATGCTACCAAAATAGTAGCTCCCATATCGGAAAGAATCGCAATCCAAAGGGTTAACCATCCCGGGATAACTAATAGTAAGGCAATTATTTTAATTCCGATAGCAAAAGTGATATTAGCTTTAATGATATTTAAAGTTTTTCGACTGAGTCTTACTGCAAATGGAAGCTTACTTAAATCATCTCCCATTAATGCTATATCAGCTGTTTCAATTGCAGTGTCCGTTCCAGCACCGCCCATTGCAATTCCAACAGTAGATGCAGCAAGTGCTGGAGCATCATTAACGCCATCGCCAATCATAGCTACATTATCATGCTCCGATTGCATTTTTTTAATATAATCTAATTTATCCTGTGGCATCAATTCAGACTGAATATCAGAAACGCCTACATGTGTACCGATTGCATTTGCAGTACCTTGATTATCACCTGTCAGCATAATTGTTTGCTTGATACCTAACTCATGAAGTTTTTGAATCACATTTTTACTTGTTTCACGAACCTCATCTGCAACGGCAATTACACCGAGAATTGTTTTTTCCGTTCCAATGATCATGGCTGTTTTTCCTTGATTTTGTAGGATTTTCACATTGTTTTCAAACTCAAGGCTAAAATCGGAAACATTTAATTCCTTGAAAAGTTTTGGGCTTCCAATATAGTAAGTAGTTCCGTTTACAATCCCTTTTATACCTCGCCCAGTAATCGAAGTGAATTCTTCTACTTGTACATTAGAATAAGGGATATTATCTTGCTCTGCCTTTTTCATTATTGCTGAAGCAAGTGGATGTTGTGAACGATATTCTAAAGCTGTAATGGTAGAGAATAACTCTTTTTCTTCCACTTTATCATTTAATACTTCAAAATCTGTTACCATTGGTACACCTTTTGTCAGTGTTCCTGTTTTATCAAATGCGACTGCCTTAATGGCTCCTAATTTCTCGAGATAGACACCGCCTTTAACTAACACACCTTTTTTCGCTGCATTTCCAATTGCCGAGACAATCGAGATTGGAGTAGAAATAACTAATGCACAAGGACATCCAACTACAAGAACTGCTAATCCTTGATAAACCCATGTATCCCAACTGCCACCAAAGAATAGAGGTGGAACGACTGCAACCAAGGCTGCAATAACCATAATAATCGGAGTATAGTATTTCGCAAATTTATCTACGAATGCTTGAGCTGGAGCACGCTCCCCTTGTGCTTCTTCAACAAGATGAATAATTTTGGCAATAGTTGTATCTTCTACGTATTTGGTGATTTTTACTTCAATTAGTCCTTCTTCGTTAAGCGTACCTGCAAATACTTCGTCATCTACCGTTTTGGAAACGGGAACAGATTCTCCTGTTATAGCTGCCTGATTGACAGCCGACAAGCCATTCACAATGATTCCATCCATGGCAATTTTCTCCCCTGGTTTGACAATCATAATATCACCCACAGCGATATCGTCCACATGGATCATTATTTCCTGACCATTTCGTCTAACAAGTGCTTCTTTTGGGGCGATATCCATCAATGAACGAATGGATTGTCTTGCTCTGTCCATAGAGAAGCGTTCAAGTGCTTCACTAATCGCAAAGAGAATAACAACAATAGATGCCTCTGCCCATTCACCAATAATGGAAGCTCCAATAACGGCAACGGTCATCAGGGTTTTCATGTCGAAATCAAAGCGTATCAAATTTTGAAAACCGACTTTAAATAATGAATATCCGCCAATTACAATCGAACCTACAAATAACATGGAAGTTACAAGGTTATCTTCTCCATTTACAAAGCGAGAAAGGTAACCAAAAGCAATTAGTAATGAGGCAAACAGCAATGTACTATGTTTTTTATAAAATGGTGTTTTCTCTTCTTTATGAGCCTTAGTGTCATCTTTAACCCTTTGAATTGTTTGATTAGCTAATTTTTCAGGAGATACTTTTAAATTCTCAAAAGCACCTGCTTTTTCAAGTTCTTCAACCGATGCATTTCCATATACATCAATTTTAGAAGCGCCAAAGTTTACTTTTGCATCCTCAACTCCAGCTATTTGTTTTACATTTTTTTCAAACTTCCCCGCACAATTTGCGCAGGAAAGTCCTTCCACACGGTAAACGTTTTTATCTTTAATTACCACAGGTTCAACCCGCCTTTTAGGTTTCTCTGGTGCCACTTTAAGATTTTCAAAAGCACCAGCCTTTTCTAATTCTTCAACGGTTGCACTGCCGAAGACATCAATTTTCGAAGCTCCAAAATTTACTTTTGCGTCCTGAACGCCTGGAATCTTTTTAACATTTTTCTCAAACTTTCCTGCGCAATTTGCACATGAAAATCCTTGAACCCGATAGACGTTCATTTCTTCTTCCATTAGTTCTACCTTTTGTTCAGACATTGACCTTCACTTCTTTCTTATGTGCTAAAGCGATCATCATTATCTGCCTGATATGTTCATCATCTAACGAATAGAAAGCGAGTTTTCCTTCTTTTCTAAAGTTGACAACCCCTTGCTTATAAAGCATACGTAAATGATGAGATGCATTTGCTATCGTAACACCTAAGATATTTGCTATATCACAAACACACAACTCTTCATCCTGACACAGTGCGTAAGTGATTTTTGCTCTATTTTCATCAGCAATAGCCTTTAACATTTGGCTAACACTAGAAATATCAACTGTTTGTAAATCTCCTTGTATTCGATTAACCTTTTCTTCGTCAAAACAAAAAATTTCACAAGTATCTTTCTTTTTCATTTTCTCACCCTATCCTAATTCAAATTTCCACTTGAATATATTATAACCATTCTCAATTCATTATTCAAGTAAAAATTTGAATAATGATTAATAAAGAAGATTCGGGGTATGTACTTCCATTTATATTTATTAAATATAGTATACTGATGTATAATTTGAAAAAAATATTCCCTGCCAAAATTCAGTGTAAAAACAAAATTCCCTACCAAAATTTTTTCTTGGTAGGGTTTTTGGTAGGGAACTATATTATTTTTAACTTATTTCGTCCATTTCAGCTTAGGTCAAATGCTGTTAAATCGGCGTTCTCTCACCAAATCAAGTTAGCCTCTTATTCCCACTCAATTGTCGCAGGCGGCTTCGATGTGATGTCATAGACGACACGGTTAATATGATCAACATCGTTTACGAGCCTGGTGGATATTTTCTCCAGCACATCCCATGGAATCCGCGCCCAGTCGGATGTCATGCCATCGATGGATGTGACAGCGCGAATGCCGATTGTGTAGTCATACGTGCGCTGGTCGCCCATTACACCGACACTGCGGATATTCGGCAACACAGTGAAATACTGCCAAATATCACGGTCAAGCCCGGCAACTGCGATTTCTTCACGAAGGATTGCGTCTGATTCACGCACAATTTCAAGCTTCTCCTCTGTTACCTCGCCAAGCACACGAATTGCAAGACCTGGTCCCGGGAATGGCTGGCGCCAGACAATATGATCCGGAATGCCAAGCTGTGTCCCGAGTTCACGAACCTCGTCCTTGAATAGTGTGTTCAATGGCTCAATCAATTCAAATTGCATGTCTTCCGGCAGTCCGCCAACATTGTGATGCGACTTGATTGTTTGCGCAGTTTCCGTCCCGCTTTCAATGACATCCGTGTACAGTGTTCCTTGTGCAAGAAAGTCTATATCTTTTAACTTCGCCGCTTCGTCATCAAATACATAGATAAATTCATTGCCGATGATTTTCCGTTTTTTCTCCGGATCATCCACGCCTTTCAGCTTGGAAAGGAAACGATCTTTTGCGTCCACTTTGATGATGTTGATATTAAAGCCATCGGCGAAAACGCGCATGACTTCATCCGCTTCATTTTTACGCAGCAATCCGTGGTCTACAAAAATACATGTCAGCTGGTCGCCGATTGCTTTGTGAATCAATGCCGCAACGACCGATGAGTCTACCCCGCCACTCATCGCACAAAGCACTTTGCGGTCGCCTACTTTTTGACGGATTTTTTCTGTTTCCATGTCAATAAAGTTTTCCATTGTCCAATTGCCGCTGCACTTGCAAACATCAAATACAAAATTGCGCAGCAGCTGATTGCCGTATTCGGAATGACGGACTTCCGGATGATATTGTACACCGTACATTTTTTCCGCATCATTGCTGATAGCTGCAATTGGGGTTGATTTGCTGGTTGCATCCACGGTAAATTCCGGTGGTGCTGCAACCACTTTATCGCCGTGGCTCATCCAGACAGTTTGCTGTTGCGGGCTTTCCTGATACAACAACGGTGTTTCTTTTACATCAATTAATGCCTTACCATATTCGCGGTTCTTCGATTTTTCCACTTTGCCGCCAAATTTTACTGTCATTAGCTGCATGCCATAGCAAATGCCAAGCACTGGAATATCCAAATCGAAAATGGCCTCATCCGGACGAAAGCTATTTTCGTCGTACACGCTATGCGGTCCACCTGATAAAATAATTCCTTTTGGATTCATTTTCTTTATCTCTTCAGCAGTCAGACGATGTGAATGCAATTCGCTATATACGCCGAATTCACGGATTCTTCTTGTGATGAGCTGATTATATTGGCTGCCAAAGTCAAGCACCAAAATCATTTCTTGCATATCCATAGGCAATCTCCTATCTAACTTGTCTAATTTTAATGTAAACAAAAAACCCGGTTTTTCTGCATATGCAATCACAAAAGCAATTGCAAAAAGGCAGAAACACCAGGTTAAACAATTCCTGAATCGCTCTGCCTTCATAGTCGGAACATTTACGGTGTCCCGGTAGAAACTTTCGAACCGTATTATCGAGGATATACGAAAGGCTTGATTTCATTTGAACATTTATTCAACTGTCATCTACGCATGTCGCATTTGCATGCAACATGATTATTGTACCGAGCTCTATAACAGTGGTCAAGCCCCAATTTGTTTGATTAAATTTTTCCACAATTGTGTGATCTCGTCTGCATCTCGGCTGCGAAATTGATTGCGATAAATAAGTCTTTCGTAAATAGCTGTCAGATGTCTCATGTCAGCGGTTCTGTAGCGCCTATCGACATCGTCTGCGAACTCATGCAACGTTTGTCCTTGTTCCAACGGCAGACCTTTGTGCGACAGCAATTTCAGCAAATGCTGGTAAGTTTTTTGGAAGGCTCTCGCATCTTGTTTCTTTTGCCAGCTCTTGCCAATGAACCATGTGCGCAGCCACCAACGTTTGCGGTAAATCCAAATCGCAAGCAGGATTACAGCAATTGCAATGCCCACAATTAAAATTGGCTGCAACCAAGAATTGGCGGTCTTTTCCTTTGCATGTTCCGCTTGCGGTGTCTCTTTTTGTGCCTGCTGCTGTTTTTTCTCAGAAGGCTGCTGTTCTTCTTTTTTCGGGATAGCACCGCCACTGTTAGCAGGAACATCAAGCGTATCTCTGTTTTCCTGGTTTTCGGCTTGTATTTCGTAATCTGCCGGATTATCAAATCCTTGTGTCGGTTCAAATGGGACCCAGCCTACATTCGGAAAATATACTTCCACCCAGGAATGGGCATTAGAATTGGTAATTTCATACATATCATAACCATCACCATCGGGATTATCCGCTATTTTTTCGCCAGCGGAAAAACCTTTGACCCACCGCGTTGGAATCCCTAGCGTTCTGAGCATTACCGCCATGGAACTGGAGTAATTGTCGCAGTACCCACGCTTTGATTCAAACAGAAATTGATCGACATAATCCTCACCTGCCCTTGGGACAAGGACATCTTCCGTCTGATAGGTAAAACCATGCTTTCCAAAATATTGCTCTACTGCTTTTACCTTATCATATCGATTATCATAAGGATCCGTAATTTCTTTGGCGAGCTCGTGGACACGCTCAGGCAGCTCTTTTGGGACTTGCGTGTAATCTATGGCAACATCGTCGTCATCTGTTGAGGTCACCTTCTGCATCTCGTTGATGGGATAAGACGGCTCATCATAATACACCTGATAGTCCTGCAGATTCATTTCCTTTTGGTCCACCTCTGTAAAAATGGAACCCGATTGCTGCTCACTGAAAAACGCCACGTCTTCATGCGCCGACACCCGGCTTACCCCATATGGATAGGCAAGCTTAGGCAAGCCAACATTATTGACAAAATGTACCATGGCATCATGTGTATTTGTCGTTACTTCGGTAGAAAACGTCCGTACAGAAATGATGCCATCGATTTCCTGTCTGAAATTTGCCTTTTGTGATGATTCCCAGCCTTTGCCGGTATAGGTTTCTTTTGATTCAATGCGCCAATATTGCTGATCTTTTATTTTCGCCTGAAAAACCGGTGATTTATCCTGCACAAAATCACCGCCCAGCCGAGAGTCATCCTCCCCATAGCCTACCTTCTGGATTGGTCCATTCCCACCGGTCCCGGCCATCCCCTGCAAAAACGGGACAGGGTCCGGCCATTTTGGTTCCGCTTTATTCGGTGCAGCATAGCCCACCAGTGATGCTACAGAAACAATCAACACAATCGGAAGTAGCCAGCGCACCGCATTTTTCTTCCAAGCAAAATGAATTTGTTCTTTTTGAATGACCCGAGAAAAACTTGTCATGCCCAGTGCCAAAAATGAAAAGACAAACGTGCGGACAATTGCCATAGAACTGTCGTAAGCTGAAAACACATCGAGGACGGATAAATAAACAAACGTCATGATAACAAACAACAAAATACGTTTGACATAAACAAACCAGTAATGAATCAAGTAACTCATCAGCCAAATAAGTACCAAAAATAACAAACTGCGAAATTCCGGCGAAAAGGCATACCACTGTTGCGAATAAAAGATTTGTAAATTATAAAAGACCTGGTCGCCAAACGCCTTCAGCCAAAGCGGGTTCAACAAGGCAGTTTCATAGAATAGACGGTGGATGACGAAAAGCAAGCCGGCTCCCTTTAGTAACACAGACAACCAGCCCGGAAACCTCAGCAGCGAAATGACAAAACAAACGAGTGCATAAAAGATGAAAATAGTCAGATTGCTCGTGTCGGTCACCTGCTGGATAGGATATAGCCATTCCAAAAACAATAGCAATCCGCACAAGTATAGCAGGGCAGCGAACACGCCAGGTATTTGGTTATGCATGTTGATCCTCACTATACTTTCACCTCGATCTCACCTGCTGCAAGCTGTTTGCTGGTGATCGTGTTAACAGAAACCTCTTGCTTTACCCATTTGCGGATGAAATGCTGCTGTATGTCCGTCAATTCACTTTGTGTCGGTACGAACAGAAGATGGATGCTTTTGCTGTCCATACGCATTTTTCTTAACGTATCGTCCAGTGCATCATCCAATTGCATTGTTAATACAAATGTCTTCATCCCGGACGGTATTTTTTGCAAATCCTGTTGCAGACTGACAGGAAAAGATTTTGCGGGCTGAAGCTGTGCCAAATATTGCCAAATATGATTCATTTGCTGCATACCCTTGCGAAGCGGATAAATTTTCGCCTGCTCTTCCATTGAAAGCAATGTTGTCTCAGTTGCGTTTTTTTCAAATTCCACAAGCATCGCGGCACACAACTCAACGATTGCATCAAATTGAATCCAGTTTGGCGCTTGATTGCAACAAGCGTTTAGAACGAGCAGTACATCTTCACTTTTTTCCTTTTCAAATTCCTTTGTCATCACATCGTTTTTCTTCGCGGTTTGTTTCCAGTCTATCCAGGAAAACCTATCCCCGGGTACATATTCACGAATCCCTGCAGCAATACTGGCATTATGCATACTGACTGCATTCTGCACCAATCCACCTTGCTGATAACTGTTTATTACTTCATGCAGTTTAACAGATTGCGGGCTCATATACGCCATCAGCTCGTTTTTTACTTGGAAGGTATGCTGCTTTTTCACAAAACCAAATATATCTCCCGTTTGCACACGGATGGCCGTAAAGGCATGTTTTCCCCTAGGAATATCCACCAATTCATAAGAAATGTCGATGTGTTTTTTAAAACCGGGAAAAATTAGCTTTTTAAGCTGCCTGTTTGTTTGCAATTTTTCCGGTTTACCCATTAATTCGTATTTCTTTTTTCGGATATCCAGCCGGTTCAAACTGCTGGGCAGCCTTTCTTCTACAATGCAATAATAAAGCGGGAAAGGAATTTTTCTGGAAATTTTTATATGAATTTGCAGTGAATCTCCGGCGTTTAGTGCTTTTTTGGTTAGCGTTCGGCTGACGTTCCATCCTTTCAACGGATAAAACAGCAAACAAATCTGATAGATAAAAATGGGTAAAAAGCTGTCAAATAAAAACCAGCTTGTAAACCCGCCTTCGAACATGGCATAGGCAAACAAAACAGCAATCAGCAACGTCATCCAAAACAATTGGAAAAAAATGCGCATCAGCCAAAATCCTTCCGGGTCGGGATGTATGCATTTTGCACAATATCCTTGATCACCTGCTGATTTGATTTGCCGTCATATCTGGCTTCTGCTTGCAGAATAATCCGATGCGACAATACAAATGGAGCCAGGTATTTCACATCATCCGGCAGCACATAATCCCTTCCGTGAATAAACGCAAATGCCTTTGCCGCTTTCATAAGGGAAATCGCACCCCTGGGACTTACACCAAGGAAAATGGCCGGATGTTCTCTTGTGCTGCGCACCAGTTGGATAATGTATTGTGAAACATTACGATCTACATAGACACTCTCCGCTTCTTCCTGTAAGGCAAGCAATTCAGTTTGTGTCATGACCGCTTGCAACGATTCAATGGGATGATGCGTTGCTATTCGTTCCAGCATCTCCATTTCCTCAGCCATGGTCGGATAGCCCATATTCAATTTCATCAAAAAGCGATCCAGCTGTGCCTCCGGTAAAGGATAGGTGCCTTCGTATTCAATCGGGTTTTGGGTTGCCATGACAAAAAACGGCTGTTCCAGCTGGAGTGTAGTACCGTCAGCGGTTATGCTATTTTCTTCCATTCCTTCCAATAACGCCGACTGTGTCTTCGGCGATGTGCGGTTAATTTCATCTGCAAGTACGATGTTGCCGAAAATCGGCCCTTTGCGGAATTCAAATTCCAGTGTTTTTGGGTTGTATATGGATACCCCAGTTACGTCAGACGGCAATAAATCTGGTGTAAACTGAATTCGCTTAAAATCACAATCCAGCGATTTTGCCAATGTACGAACGAGCATCGTCTTTCCCATGCCCGGTACATCTTCCAAAAGCACATGACCTTTCGCCAATAGTGCTGTCATACTCAAGACGGCAATTTCTTCTTTGCCAACCATGACTTTATGGATATTTTCGAAAACCTTGTCAATTTTTTTATGATTAACGGCTGAAATTTCGGACATGTAAAAATCTTCTCCTTCTGTATTTTTATAGATTTATAAGGAAATTGCTTGAAACGGCGTGGTATGGATCAAAGATGGGATATGCAAAAAGTGTACCATATAAGAAAGGTAGCTGTGGTAATTCATTCAAGTACAATTATAACTATACTAAAATCCATTTGCTAGATAAAGAGAATTTACTGTTATTATCACCATAAATAAAAATTCCTAAACGTAAAATGAAAAATTGATGAAAACACCTATGGTTTAGCGCATCTTAAAATACAAACCATCAGCTCCCTAACAAGCTAATGGTTTGTTTTAAAAAATTGTATCACAGTATTAACTGGCTGCAAGACCCCCACTGAGTGAAGTTTCAATTTATGAACAAAGGCGCAAGCGCCCTTACAGGCTAAAAGCGCGACGTCCTGGGACTACGATTAATCGTCCCATCGAAAACCATTTGGGGCTGCGATTACTCGCCCCATCGAAGAGCTTTTGCTAGTTGCTGGGCGCTGGAGCCGGACGTGGCTGTCATAGCAAATGACATTATTACAGCCCATTTTTATAATTTCTTTACTTACCAAAATAAGGGTTGTCTTTCATGCCGACCCACAGTTCGGATTGCTCTATTTGCCTTGCCAGCTGGAGCAGGCGGGTTTCCTGTCCCTTTCCAGCCATAACCTGTACACCGAGTGGAAGACCATTTTCACAAAGATGGACTGGCAGTGACATTGCCGGCTGTCCGGTTAAATTCGCCAGCTGTGTAAATGGTGTGTATGTCAAGCTTGGCAAAAACATATCCCAGACAACTTGCTGTTTTTGTGAGGCAGACGCATTTGCGATTGCATCTTTCAGCTCCGCCTGCTTGGCATCATTCGGTGTCAGCTCCCCAACTTCCGGTGCAGGATAAGCAGTTACCGGTGTAATAAAGAAATCATATGTCTGATGCAGCTTTTCCATTTGTGCTGCCGCCGTGTCCCACGAAGCAAGGCTCGCGGAAAACTCCGCTGCATTGACAGTCTCGCCTGCCTGGTAAAGCACCCAAGCTTCAATTTCCATGTCGTCTGCAGTCAGTTCCCTTCCGAATACCTGCTTCAGATCATTCATCAGGCTGGCCATCTCCCCGCTATTCATTAAATAATAATTGCGCATAAGCTGATAGCCATCGACGCCATTTTCCTTTTCTTCCACTTCATGGCCTTGCGCCTGCAGCCATTTCACCGTTTTTTCCACCGCCATCTTCGCATCCGCACTGACTGGTGTGCCAACAGGTGATGCAGTCGAAAAAGCAATACGCAGTTTTTGCTCGAAAGGCCTTTCCATTTCAACTGCATAGCTTCCGGAAAATAATGGTGTTTGAAAGGCAGCTTCCGGTTGAACAACCTGCAATATATCAAGCATTGCTGCACTATCGCGAACTGTTCGGCTCAATGCAAAGTCAATAGACGCTCCTTGCCATTGCCGACCTGCACCTGGTCCGACCGGAGTTCGTCCCCTTGTCGGTTTTATTCCAAACAATCCTGTAAATGATGCGGGAATTCGAATCGATCCGCCACCATCACTTGCACCTGCCAATGGCACAATGCCGGATGCAATCGCAGCAGCCGCCCCACCACTTGAACCACCCGGTGAATGATTTATGTTCCACGGGTTCCTGGTTGCACCGTAAATTTGCGGTTCGGTAATATTTTTCAAACCGAACTCCGGCGCATTCGTATGTCCCAGAAATTGAAAGCCTGCATTCCGTAAGCGTTTGACAAAATTAGAATCATGTTCCGCCTTTACATTTTTAAGCAGACGCGACCCCGATGTCAGCGGCTCACCCTTTACAGACTGAGAAATATTTTTCAATAAAAGCGGTACGCCGGCAAACGGTTGACTGTCATCAAGTTTCATGTCTTTCGTGCGGGCGATTGTCTTTTCTGCATTTTCATGAACGACCGCATTCAGTTTTGGATTCACTTTTTTCATTCGCTCATAGCTCCAAGTCACAAGCTCTGTCGGTGTGACTTGCTTGGTGCGGATTTGTTCCGCCATCTCCACAGCATCCCACGTTAAATATGTATCTGTATGCATCACGTATCCTCCCCTACTCATCTAATTTGATTGTATCATTGAACAACTATCCGCCAAAAGAAAGTGGCTCACCAAGCCATACGTTTTTCAGTCCTTGTGACACACCTTTGCATAGCAGTTTTGTATGTGGATAAACTATACAAGCGTTCGACATTAAAGGAGGAGAGCATCATGAATGCAGTGAGTCATGCATATGTGGACTTGACTTCGGCGGAAATTTCAACTTTATGGGGGCTAAGTAGGGGTGGGCTATGAATGAAAAACTAGTCGGAAAAAGCAAACGACTGGAAGTATTACTATGGAGTATTGCCCTGCCAGGGTTTGGCCAATTATTAAATAAAAAATATATAAAAGGCGTTATTTTTATTCTCCTTGAGTTTATCATTAATGTAAAAGGAAATTTCAATGTGATCATCATTGACAGCTTTCTGGGACAGACATATAAAGCCTTGCTAGAGACTAACTATTTATGGCTCATGTTTTATCCTTGTCTATACTTTTTTGCTATTTGGGATGCATATAAGGATGCGGGTGGTGGAAAAGCGCCGTTTGCCTATTTGCCCCTTGTTTTTGCCGCTTACATGACGACGGTCGGTATCATCTATTCCTCTGTTTTTTCAGTCGGCGGCATTTTTATCTGTCCGGTTTGGCTACCGATGCTATGCATGCCAATCGGATTGTTGATTGGGGCAATTATTCGTTGGTTCATACTCCATAACAAATCTGTATAGCTCATGTGCTTCCAACCGGCATGAGCGTTTTCTTCTTTTTTCCCCTGGGACATAGGCGGTTCTGTTGGTCCATATTCTGCTTTGTTCGTTTTTTTAAACGTTGAAACGGACGAGCTTTTTCATTTTCCAGCGGGGTATGCACAACGTGAAATTTTTGCTGCGTGCCTTGTATAGTATATGGTTGCTTATTTTTCTTGCCGTGGTAGCTGCTCTCTCGGTTACTTTTTCAGCGTTTTTTGTTTTTCTTGCCGTGACAATTGGCATATACCAACTACTGCTAGAAACAATAGCAGTTTTTGACGATTGTATTGTTCTTCGTCCGGCACGTTCAGACAAATTGTCCCTTGAAATGCCGAAATGGTACACGGCAAAACAAAAATTCTAGGTAAAATCGTCCTGTAAAGCGGAGAAGACACAAAACAAACGAGATTGTTGGCATCAATCCAAACAATCCCGTTTTCTATAGCCGCTTGTCTATCTTCAAAACATTATTCTTCCTTGGATACTGTGGATACTGTATTTTTCGTGCCACTGTACAGTCCCACAGATGCTAAACCAATTCCAATCCCTACCAATATATCTTTTGCCAGATCACCGGAATCAACGTATACGATTCCCGAAATAATACCGAAAATCAAAGCTAGCAAAGGGGCAAACCGCTTCGGAAAACGCAGCATTTTTGCAACCTCAATCAGACCTAAAATAATAGGAACCAAAACCGCAGCATACGGTTCCACCTCAATCATCTGCTTTCACCCCCTTTTTACAAAATATGCAAATCGGACATGATTAAGAACGGCGCGGTCAAATAATAGGTCACCCTTTTATATGGCTTAACAGCTGTCGATTCTAGTAAATTATCCTACCGATACTAGTAACCGGAAATATTTTATAAGAATAGAGGAATTTCCGGAGCAAAGGATGCCTGCCAGATTGCAATGGTTGCTCTTTATTTTTTGAATGATGGGGGGCATTTTAACATGTGTGGTGGACCAAAATGAATAATAGAGGCCATTTTTAACGAACTGTTAAATGCAGAACGCGCTGACCGGGGGTTCTAAGGAATAATTTATTGCAATGTGAGAAGTATAGTAAATAATGACATCATAACTTCCCTTTTTCTGTACTAGTATTTTTATAAATGAAGTTAATACAGTTTCACCCAATCTTTAAAAACGCATGATATTTTCCACAAACAAAATAGTTGAAATGATGAATAACGAGGTGTATTATCAGTTGGTGAACTAGAAAGAGTGCGCACTCAATAAATATAACACAGATTAAAAAAATCATTATTACAGAATGAACAAACATAAATCATCCTATCGATTAGTCGAAAACATTCCAATGTAAAGGTGAGAAATTATGGGAAAAACAGTTGCAGATGTACTTATAGATACATTATTACAGGCCGGTGTAAAACGGATTTACGGAATTGTCGGGGATTCTTTAAATGCCGTGCTGGACGCTGTAAGACGTTCAGGTAAAATTGAATGGATTGGTGTACGCCACGAAGAAGTTGCCGCATTTGCAGCCGGATCTGATGCCCTATTAAATGATAGCATTGCAGTTTGTGCCGGAAGTTCCGGTCCCGGAAACCTGCACCTGATCAATGGATTATATGACTGCCACCGTTCCCACATTCCTGTGCTCGCAATTGCAGCTCATATTCCAAGCAGTGAAATCGGGAGTGCGTATTTCCAGCAAACACGTCCGGAAATGATTTTTAAAGAGTGCAGTTCTTTTGTTGAGACTGTCACAAGATCGGAACAAATGCCATCCATGGTGAACATGGCCCTGCAACACGCAGTCGCAAATAAGGATGTTTCCGTCCTTGTGCTTCCAGGAGATGTCGCTGCACTGGAGGGGAGTAAGCACGTATCCGAAGTCCCTGTTCACATGACAAAACCGGTTATTACGCCATCGCAGGAAGAATTGGAAAAACTATCCGGTTATTTAAACAAATACGACAAAGTGACATTGCTATGCGGCGCCGGTTGCGAGGGAGCACATGACCAGGTAATGGAACTTGCCGAAAAATTAAAATCGCCGATGGTTGTTGCTTTGCGCGGGAAAGAATTTCTTGAATATGATAATCCCTATTATGCCGGTTTGACCGGATTAATTGGCTATTCATCCGGATATAATGCCATGATGGACTGTGACGTATTGCTCATGCTGGGCACAGATTTCCCTTATCGCCAATTCTATCCGGAAAAAGCAAAGATTCTCCAAGTAGATATACGTTCCGAACATCTGGGCCGCCGTACGCCTCTGACATGTGGCGTTGTCGGCGATGTAAAAAGCACAGTAGAGGCATTGTTGCCGCTTCTTGATCAAAAAGACAATGAAAAACATTTGGAGAAACATACAAAGGCCTATCAAAAAGTCAGGGAAGGACTCGATAAACTTGCGATAGGTAAACCAGGCAAAAAACCAATCCATCCACAGTTCCTGACAAAAATGGTTAGTGATCTGGCTGCTGAAGATACGATATTTACTTGTGATGTCGGATCACCGACGCTGTGGGCTGCGAGATATTTGCAAATGAACGGAAAACGCAGGTTGTTGGGTTCCTTTAACCATGGCACCATGGCAAATGCGCTGCCACAAGCAATTGGTGCACAAGTTTCAAATCCGAATCAGCAAGTAGTGGCTCTATGCGGAGATGGCGGCCTTTCCATGCTGATGGGTGATTTATTAACACTTCGCCAATACAAGCTGCCTGTAAAAGCAGTCGTCTTCAATAACCATGCCCTAAGCTTTGTCGAGCTGGAAATGAAAGCCGCGGGTTACCCGGAAACAGGTACGGCATTGGACAGTCCGGATTACGCAGCAATTGCGCGTGCGATGGGGATGGAAGGAATCCGTGTAGAAGATCCAGGTGACCTAGAAGATGCACTGACAAAAGCATTCCAGCATGATGGACCGGCAATCATTGACGTTGCTGTAAACCGTCAGGAACTGTCACTGCCACCGAAGATTACCTACGAACAAGCACATGGCTTTACGATTTGGATGATCAAAGCAGTGCTTAACGGAAAAGGAAATGAATTAATTGAGGTAGCTAAAACAAATCTGTTTCGGTAAATGCAGCTTTTAAGTGAATCGCAGCTTTTTGAAATGGACAGTGAGTATGCATTGCAAAAAGGAGAGAAACCTACATTATGTGGATTCTCTCCTTTTTCATGTTTTTTTATGGCATGCATATAAGATTGTGTGCACTACCGCCTGCATAGGCTTTACATCATCGTCTTCATATCCATCCGTTTTATAAGGCAGCATTTTAAGCCCGAAAACAATAGGCTCTGCTGCTATAACGCCTTTTTAAGCCAGCTTTTGCCCACAATTTGGGCAAAAGTTGGAGCCTTCATTTTTGTGACCACAATTCGGGCAAAAATTCGGCTTGTTGCCCACACTTTGCTGACCACTGTTGTCCCCTTGCTGTCCCTGGCCTTGGCTCTGATTTTGATTTTGATTTTGGTTTTGATTTTGGTTTTGCGTCTGAGCTTTATTGCCATTGGGGTTTTGATTCATACCCAGGTTGTTCATCATCTGGTTTGCGACATTCATCCCCATCATCATGCCAACCATATCGGAGGCTGTGCCACCGCTTTTCACTTTCCCGGAGGCGATCCCATCGGTCATCGCAATCCGCTGGTAGCGGTCCAAATCACCGATCATTCCTTGGGAAGCCGCTTTCGTAACCATGTCCTGTATTTCTTTTGGATAATTGAAACTCATAATATTGAAATCGGTAATTGTCATGCCGATTTTGACCATTTCCATGTCCAGATCTTCCTTGATGCCATTGCTGATATCCATGGCATTGGCTTGCAAATTGAACATATCCTTTCCTTCCCTGACAATCCATTTCATTAATAATTGGTCAAGGACGGAAATGATCCGAATTTTAACATCTTCAATTAAATAACTGTCCCTTACCCCGGCAACTTTATCAATTAACGTAATATAATCGTCCACTTTGAAATTCAATGTGCCATTCGCCCGAATCGGCATCCCGCCAGGAAGCTGGGGAGTCGGAATATTGATCGCATTTTTCGTGCCCCATTTTATCGTAAATTCTTTCGTGTTCACAAATAGCACTTTGACGCGCATACCTGTCTTGAAGCCGAATTTAAACCCCTTTAATGTGGAAAGAAAAGGAATGATTTCCGACTCGATATCATAATCCCCTTCATCCTTAAAGACGCCTTCGATCTTCCCTTGACTGAAAAAAATCGCGTCCTGTCCCGGCTCAATAATGAGGCGACTTCCCTTTTTGATTTCATCATCGCCCCATTTCCAAAAAATCATATCCTCTCTAAACTCATCCCACTCTATCACACTTGAAAACTGATCACTAAAAAAGCCCATTTTCATACATCCTCTCTAATGATGCCAATTATGTCGGTTCCCGGCACCTTTTTAAAAGCTACCACGGCTGCCGCTGTGCGAATGTCCGCCACGGGTTATACCCCCACCGCCGAATCCGCCACGGTTGTTGCTGTTATTCTTTGGTTTTCTTCGTCTGTCTACCGTTTTTCGTAAATATATATCGTGATGCTTGCGTACTTTTGAATGCTGATTATCAATGTAGGTCGCGCTATTGACTGTCACGCGCCCACCGGAACTATACAGCATCGCAAACAGTACGATGGCTGCCAGTACCAGTGGTACACCAATTTGAAACCACCACGAAAAGAAAAAGCTGTCCGGCTCAATCCCCGTCCAATAGCCCATGTATGCATGACCGGTCAGAATAAATTCCTTGAACGCATGAAAGTAATCCCCATCAGATAAAAAAGGAGTTATTTTTTCCCGGATCAAATCGAGCCGGTGGGAACCCAAATATTTTTCCCCTTTATAAAAACCCGCCAAATAGACTTCTCTGTTTTTCATATCTAATGTCAGGATAACTGCATTTCCAGCCGGTTTATCATAACCGGGAAGTTTTTCATCATAAAAGTCTTCCGTGTATTCTGCTACATCATTCGGCTTTGGATCATCTTCCGTAACAATAACAAAATTGGTTTCCCGCTCGTCACTATATTTTTTCGCAAGGATCTCCAGCTCCTGGATATCATTTTCGGAAAGCAATCCCGCATGGTCATAAATCCGCTGATCAATCGTATCTTGACCTTGAGCAAAGGCCGTTGTCGTTGGCAGCAGCGAAAAGATAAAAATAAATACTATCAATAAAATCCGGCTGTAGCCACTTTTTACCATAGCAGGCCACCACCCATCATAAGTGCCACTATTTTAATGCCGACGAAGGTTGTAGCTGCGATGCTTGTAAACCAAGCGACAACTTTCTTTTTGCTGATGGGCGGTTTGCCGACGACTTTTCCTGTTTGTCCGTTCATTGCAAACGTATGAACATGGTGGTCGTAATCGTAATACACCATCCACACTGGCAGGAGTACATAAGCAGCATGCCTTTTCGATGTGCTAATGTTTCGCTGCTTATAATTGACGTAAGAATAACCGCGTATGGTTGAGCTTATATAGGAATCTATATAACCTGATATCTTGTCTTTTACCCTAGGAAACATCGCTTCATCATCATAATTATATTTTTCGGCAATGTAGCCTGCCAAATAAGGCGTACGGAAATCTTCCATATCCTGATAATGGAAAGGTTCGAGCTTATCCATCAGTTCATCATGCATCTTTTCGGAAGCATCAACCGGCACCCGGGAGTAATCCATCGTAATATCCCTGTATACATCATAATATTTTTTCTCGGTGTAAATATAGTCCCCTCTCGAGTATTGCCTTGTCCTCACGCCAATTGCTTTCACCTCTGCCTGTGCGTTCAAGTCATACAACCAAAATGGGACATACAAGCCGGTTATCTCTTTTATCCGATTTGCAGACATGAATCCCTTTGGCGTCAACAACCCATTTTTGCACCACTTTTTAAAGGCTGCCCTGGCTTCATCCTTACTGATTTTGAAAGGAAGCACTTTGGCTGGGGCGAGGGCTCTTGTAAGTCTGTCTCCCAAAACAACTGCAGCTCCGCAAAAACTACAGGATGTTGCCGTGGTATCCGCGTCGGTGATAACCACTGCCCCACAGTTTTCGCACTGATACTGTTTGGCCTCTTCTTCGTCAAAATGGTTCGTGATAAATTCATCTGGCAGGTCCTGGATGTTGTCTTTTCTGCCACAGCTGGCACAGGACAGCATGCCGGAATGGCTATCAAACCGCATATCGTCCCCACAATTGGGACATTTGTATTGAATGACCATTGACATTCCCCTTTTTTCACCTGATATGCTACGATTTTCCATAGGGCAATCCACGGAAAAGCACAGCTTTTTATCTTTATTTATGTATCTTTTTGAAAGGATTTTTATTAATGAAATGTAATCAAACGGGCATTGTTGAGACTATCAGTGACCAAATGCGGCTATTCTACTGGCGAAAGGGCACTGGTAAAATCTATCAACGATCGAAAGCAAAAGCACCGTTAAAAAGTCACTTCTAGCTTCGTCCAATTAGGTATGACTACCTCTCATGACCGGAAAAAATTTCCAACACCACACCTCGCGATAAGTGGGCGTACTTTTGTCTACAGGTCGACCAACCGCAAACGGTGCATGAGCCAGACTGTCAAAAAAAGCCGCAGCTTGGGGGCTGCAGCTTGAATGGGGAATTTAATCTTGCCTTTGTTTCAATTGCTCCCTCAGCGCAGCCAATTCATCATCCACATTGACACTTGATTCATATTTGGCTGTAAGGTCTTCGATGTCATCCCCCGGTTTTCTATTCAGTTCTTCCATTGCATTCGCTTCGTCGAGCGCCCGATTCACTTTTTCTTCCATTCGCTCAAAACTGGAGACTGAATAGCTGGCATTATTTACAGATGACGTCATCTCGTTCATCTTTTGTTTTGTTTTCGCCACGGCCGCTTTACCTTTAATCATCGAACGGCGTGCTTCCAGTTTGCTGATATCCTCAACCAGCTTATCATGCATTTGCCGCATTTGATCTGTATTCGCCGAAGCTAAATCATATGCCTGTTGCAACTCAGATTGCTTGGCAACCAATGCAGCTTTTCTTTCCAAAAAAGTCCGGGCATCGCCTTCGTTTTCCGCATTCAACGCCTTTAGCGCATATTTTTGCATCTTTTCAATATCGGACGTACATTCATTCAATGCACGTTTGGCACGCTGTTCCTCCGCCATAATCGAGGCAGTTTCTGCTTTTACTTTACCTAGATCCCGTCTTGCATCGCGCATGTACTGATCAATCATTTTTTCCGGATTCTCCGCTTTATCCAGCAGTGCATTTATATTGCTGGACATAATATCTTTAAACCTGCGTAGTACACCCATTTTTCCAACCCCGTTCCATGTTATTTTGACACGAGACACATAGATAGCTATTATACTAAGTTATCCCCATTATAAAGTTCGACTGTAAGGTCAGCAATAGGGAAAAGGTCTTATTTTCCCACTGTTCGCAAAACAATTATCAGGCATCCGAGCGATTCCAAAAATCCAGATGCCCAACGCCCAATTTTTTTCTTGACATTTCTTTATGTTGGTTGTATATTTTTATTAATTTAAATTTAATAGAATTTTTTCTTATCCAGAGAGGTGGAGGGACTGGCCCTTTGAAGCCTCGGCAACAGACCTGATGGGTACTGTGCCAATTCCAGAAGCTAAGAAGCTGAAGATAAGAAGAGCGAACGATTAGTCAAATCGGACTTTAACCTCTTCTTGCTCTTGTGAGCTGGAGAGGTTTTTTAATTTTATAACCTCCCATCAGCAAACGGGAACCAATTTCACCCATCAACAATTCAAATAAAGAGGAGCATTTTCAATGACAACAAAAACTGTAAAAACCTTTACCAAAGCACCGTTCAAAGCAGATCAAGTAGGGAGCCTATTGCGTCCGCAGCGCCTGCATGATGCCCGAAAGCAATTCAAAGAAGGATTCATTACCGCATCCGAACTATGCGAAGTAGAAACAGAAGAAATCAGGCGTATTGTCAACAAACAAGTAGAAATTGGTTTGAAAGCTGTAACGGACGGTGAATTCCGTCGGTCATGGTGGCATATTGATTTTCTCGAGCATCTTAATGGCATTGAAGGATATGTGCCTGAATCAGGGTTCGTCTTCAAAGGAGAGGAAACCGATCGCTATAATATCCGTAATAACGGTAAAATCTCTTTTAGTCCGGAACACCCCTTCCTCAATGATTTCAAGGAATTCAAAGAAATTGTGAATGGTCGTGCTGTTGCTAAGCAGACGATTCCCAGTCCAAACCAGCTCTTCCACAAGGGAATACGCAATCTGGACATTTATCCGGATATAGAGGAATACGCTAATGACGTGATCAAAGCTTATCGAGATGCATTACAGGCATTTTATAACGCGGGGGTACGCTATCTGCAGCTGGACGATGTTTATATCGCCGGACTGAATACGGAAGATTTGTTGGCTTTCGAAGGTGATTATGACAGGGAATACCTGATTGATCTGGCTTTACGGGTTGTCAATGGTGTCCTGGAAAATAAACCGGATGACCTATATGTAACTACGCATCTATGCCGTGGAAATTACCGCAGCAAATGGGCTTTTGAAGGAAGTTATGCGCATATTGCCCCGACATTGTTTGCAAAGGAAAATGTGGATGGTTTTTTCCTGGAATACGATGACAATCGCTCCGGGGATTTCAAACCATTGTCACATATCCCGAATGACGGACCACAAGTCGTGCTAGGTTTAGTCACTTCCAAATTTGGTGAACTGGAAGATAAAGAAGCAATTAAGACACGTGTCCAAGAAGCTTCCGAATATGTGCCATTGGAACAATTATGCTTAAGCACCCAATGCGGTTTTGCTTCCACGCACCATGGCAATATTCTGACCGAGGAAGAGCAATGGCAAAAATTGAAGTTCATTGTTGAAACCGCAAAAGAAATCTGGGGCGAGATTTAATTCGTGTATGTACTGAAATGTGTTTATGATTATAACGAACGGTCCTTTATTTTGCTGCCTATTTGCCCAAAAATGCAATTATTCCTGAACAGCTAGGGATTGAACTGTTTTTAGGAAAAAAATAATGCGACAGATTCAAAAGTGAAGCTGATGAGTTATTCAAGCAAACTCATCAGCGTTATCTTATAAGTTTGAAACACATTTTGTTCCTGTACGCACTTCCTAAAAGGACAGAAAGGGTAGGACGGAAGAAACGATAGGCTATGCGAGAAATCTTTTGGCAATCTCTTTATAAAGGGCGATACTATTTAGATATTCTTCAACTTCGACATATTCATCAGGCTGGTGCACGACAGATGTATCCCTCGGCCCCAATCCAATAATGGGGTACTTTTTGTTTGCACGTGTGAATTGGCACCATCCGTATAACCTGTCATCCCACCAAGTTTTATTTCACTTCCCAAAGATTTTGCGACAACTTGAGTCAGTTTCACAAAAGGATTTTGGCTGGACATTTTTACAGTTGCTTGGTCGTTTAATTTATTGATGTCCGCATGAAAATCAGGGTATTTTTCTTTTGCGGATTTTATCATCCCTTCAATTTGATTGATGATCTGTTTGTGATCTTGGGATGGGACCGTTCGAAAGTCGATATTCACGAAGCAATGGTCAGGCACAACGTTTGTATTGGAACCACCTTTGATGACATTTAGCTGTATGTGGGCCAACCAAGTAAATCATCTTCTTCGTATTTTAATTTAAAATTCATCTCTCAACATCCTATGGACAATTTCGCTCATATGGGCAACCGCATTCACTCCTTGATCCGGCATAAAGCCATGCGCTGTTTTCCCATAAGTAACGATTTGTAGCCATAGCGCACCTTTGTGGGCGACTTTAATCTGATTTTGTGTCGCGGTTCTCCGACAATCAGGGTATCCAATGAATCGGCATAACCTTTTTCAGTCAGTTGGCGAGTACCAACAGCAGCCGGTGGAAAGTATTTCACTTGAATTGGAAAGTAAATCATGACTGGCGGAAAGTATTCGACAAGAATTGGAAAGTATTTTTCACTTATTCGATAGTGAACAAACAAAACCTGCGAAAATCACCTGTAAGTTATCTATTAAAAGCGGGGAAAAGCCACTCCCCGCTCTCTTTTAGACTAGCATCCTAGCTTTTTACATTGCGATTCCAATGACGATGCTGGGCGACTGCTTTCACGTATGCTGATAGGAATTGTTCCACATCTTCATCCGTTACTACACCAGCCTCGTCGGCAATGCCTGCATCACGCAGGATACCATTACCTTCCCCTGTGGCACCGATTGGTTTAAAATGATTGAACATTTCCGTCACAAAATAGCCCGCTTGTTTTCGAAAGCTGTCATCCATTTCTGCACCCCCGGCAACATACACCGCATCAAACAGAACAGGATGTCCCGTGTCAAATGTGGCTTCAGCTTCCACTTCTGTTCCATCTTCACCATGGATTTTGCCAAGCTTGGAACTGACCACAGTGGGATAGGTCTTGTTTGCTTTTAACCCATCGAGCACTTTTTGTACCACTGCCCCATTAAATCCTTCATCAAGCACAACGCCAATTTTCAATGTGTCCGGTTTATTAATGGTATTTGCCTGACTTAGCGCAGGGGAAGATTTCGTTACATTCGATCCGCCTTCTGCAGGAGCTTGTGCCCCAATATTTGCTGCAACCTCCTGAGAGAGTTCCAGATTAATATGGGCAATCATGTCAACTACCTGCTGGCGGATGGATTTGTCGTTGACCATTCCAAGTTCAAAACTGAACGCTTCCTTTATATGTGTTTTTTCCACATCCGTCATGCTGTTATAGAATAATGCGGCTTGTGAAAAATGATCCCGAAAGCTTTTACTCCTGGCCCGTATTTTTCTCCCGTCAATTTTTTCCTGGTAATGGGCATACCCGCCTTCTGCTTCCGTTGCAACAGACGGTGTATTGCTGGCAATGGAGTTGTTATGGTAGCTCACCTTGCCTACATTGATTGTCTGCCTTGCATAGCCATCGCGCTGATTATTGTGAAATGGACAAACAGGGCGATTGATCGGCAGTTCATGAAAATTCGGCCCGCCAAGTCGGATTAATTGTGTATCTGTATAGGAAAATAAGCGTCCTTGCAGCAACGGGTCATTGGAAAAATCGATGCCGGGAACTACATTACCGGGATGAAAAGCCACTTGTTCCGTCTCAGCAAAAACATTGTCGACATTGCGATTCAGCGTCATTCTGCCAACCACTTTTACAGGCACTTCTTCTTCCGGCCATAATTTTGTTGGATCGAGTATATCGAAATCGAATTTGTATTCATCTTCTTCTGGAATGACTTGTACGCCAAGTTTCCATGCGGGATAATCACCATTTTCGATCGCTTCATGGAGATCCTGCCGGTTAAAGTCGGGGTTCTTCCCATTAATCTTTTGTGCTTCATCCCACACCGTGGAATGGATGCCAAGCTCCGGTTTCCAATGGAATTTAACAAAATGGGATTCCCCTTCTTCATTGACGAAGCGGAAGGTGTTCACGCCAAAGCCTTCCATCATCCGCAAACTTCTTGGTATTGCCCGATCTGACATAAGCCACATCACCATGTGTGCGGATTCCTGGTTGTTGGCAATAAAATCCCAAAATGTATCATGCGCTGATGCCGCTTGCGGATAGCCTGTATCCGGTTCAGGTTTGACGGCATGTACAAAATCCGGAAACTTGATGGCATCCTGGATGAAAAATACGGGCATATTGTTGCCGACCAAGTCAAAATTACCTTCCTCCGTGTAAAACTTTGTTGCGAATCCACGGACGTCCCTCGGAATGTCGAAAGATCCTTTAGACCCGGCAACCGTAGAAAACCGGACAAAGACAGGTACTTTTGAACCCGGTTTCTGCAAAAACTTGGCCTTCGTATATTTTTTCATCGATTCATACAGTTCAAACTCGCCATGTGCACCATACCCCCTAGCATGGACAACTCTTTCAGGTATACGTTCATGGTCAAAGTGTGTCATCTTTTCACGGAAATGGAAATCTTCCATTAAGGTTGGGCCGCGTTCCCCTACTTTGAGTGAGAATTCATCTTCGGACACCTTCAGCCCTTGGTTGGTCGTTAAGTGCTTATCACGATCATCACTGCGAAATTGCTCCAGCTGATTTTCCTTGCGATTGCCGTTCATTTTATTTTCATCCTCCTTAAACGTTAGTATAGAACTTTCTTATTACAACGTTTTCCACGCGAGGAATTTTCCAAAACATGTACGGCAATGAAATAGGGACAGTGAACCTGTCCCCCTGTCCCGCCCGGCAGTGAAACCGGGACAGTAGACCTGTCCCGGTTTACTTGAGCTGCTGTTGGGCAAACTTGCGATACAGTGCATGTGTTTCAATCAACTGTTGATGTGTGCCGCTGCCTGTTATGCGACCGTTTTCTATAAAAATGATTTTATCTGCATCCACAATAGTAGCTAGACGATGAGCAATGACGAATGTCGTGCGTCCCTGCATTAATCGTGACAGTGCTTGCTGAACAACACCTTCTGATTGGCTGTCTAGGCTTGCTGTCGCCTCATCCATCATCAATATTTTTGGGTCGCGTAAGAAAGCACGCGCAATTGCAATCCGCTGCCGCTGACCACCGGAAAGCTTCACTCCCCGCTCCCCAACCTCTGTGTCAAGCCCTTGTGGAAAAGATGCAATGAATTCATCGGCATATGCCATTTTCGCTACTTCCCAAAGCTGTTCATCCAAAATGCTGTCCGCATCGGGAAGCCCGTAACATAAATTTGCACGTATGGTCCCGGCCATCATCGCACTCTCCTGGGAAACATAGCCAATTTGACCGCGCCATGCTTGCATCGACAGCTGTTGTATCGGTGTATCGCCAATCAGGATTCTTCCTGCAGTCGGCTCGTAAAATCGTTCCAGCAACCCAAACATCGTGGTTTTACCGCCGCCACTTGGACCGGCGAAAGCAACCATTTCACCGGGTTGCGCGTCAAATGAAATATCTTCCAAAACAGACTCATCCGGGCTGTAAGCAAAGGATACATTTTCGACATGAACCGCTTTGCCCGCTATATTCATTTCTATACCATTTTGCCCTTCCTCCAAAGGCAATTCAAGAATGCCAATAATCCGCTCCGTTGCACCCTTAGCCTTTTGCAATTGCGTAAAGAACATCGCAAATGTAGTAATCGGCATAATAATTTGGAAGAGATACAGCAGAAAAGCAACCAGCGTTCCGGTGGATAGCGATCCGTTTGCAACACGCACCCCACCGTACGAAATAATGATAACGATGACCCCCATCATCGCCAAGTACATAATCGGTGAAATCAACGCATAAATACGAGCCTCTTTTAAACCAAAACGCAGCAGTTTTTGAATTCCGCTGATTCCTTTATTTGCCTCATAGCCTTCAGCATTGGATGATTTCATCAAACGCATTTCACCCAATGTCTGCTGGATATCGCCAGTGAATTCCGCGGTTTGGTCCTGCAATCCGCGTGAAATTTTTGCCATTTGTCTCCCAAGCGGCAGCATGACACCAAGCGTCACCGGTACAGCCAAGAGCATGATCAGTGTCATTTTCCAATCCATCACAAGCAATATCACCACAGCGCCAATGATGGAAATAATCCCTGTTATAAATTGTGGAAAATGATCCGAAATTAAATCTTTGACAATGCTTGTATCATTTACAACCCGACTGACGGTTTGTCCACTTGGCGTTTTATCAAAATAGCTGATTGGCAGCTGAATGAGCTTCAGCCACATATTTTCCCTTAGTTTTGCAACAATTTTTTGTCCAACTGCTGTCAGCAAATAAATCGAAAGGCCATTGATAACGGCTTGGATGATAAAAGCAGCTACAATGACAACAATCAGCATTGTACTTAGGGTGGCTTTTGAAAAACCATCAATAAGGTTTTTGGTCAGCATCGGCACGACCAAGCCGGCTAATGTTGTAAGAATACTTGCGGTCAAGCCGATTGTTAGAGCAAGTTTTGGAATATCCGTTGACAATATCAATGAAATGAATGGTCTTAATCCACTTTGTTGTTTCTTTTGACTTTTTTTCATACATAACACCTTTTTCTTTGGGAGCATTTTCCTGCAATTGCTGGAACAAGACATGGAGAAAATTTTTGATTTGAAGAGAGAAGAAAATGAGCATAAATAGTCTATTCTATTAACCAAACCAATGTTTCAGTTTGGCTAGGAATCCGGTTGACTGTTCATTTTTATCAGGCTTTTTAGTCGTCTCCTTTTCCTCGTGGAAATAAATGTCATCCTTGTCAATCGCATGGTCATAGTAAAGCACCGCACCGATCTTGGTTTCCGTTTCTTGATCGATGATTACCGAGTAGGGAATGTTGTACTTATGTGCAACCCGTTTTTCCGATTGCAAAAATTTGTCTGCAATGTTCCCATTGAAAACCAGCTTGGCATCCGGGTATGCCTGTATTTCAGCTTCCAGTTTCTTGATGCCCCGATCTGTCATTACCTGTCCGATTGTAAGTGCCAGAACAACCCGCTCTCTCAACGTTCCCAGAAACTTATTTCTCTCAGCCTGCTTAGGAAGCCGCGTTCCATACATGCCTTCTTGCAGGTAATCATCCACGTTTTTTATAGCCATATTGCTCACCTCGTCATTTGCAAAACACCAATAATATAGTGCGCTTATCCCTATTGTAATGAATATAGCTTGAGGTTGGCAATGTTTAGTGTGTTTCAGTATTTTGGGAGATGAAAAAGAAGGAACTAGCTGAATTTGCCAGTTCCTTCTATAATACAATTAATCAATTATCCTACTCGTTTTAGGCTAAAGCAAGATCCCCTGCTGCCTTGACTTTAACCCTTGTCGCATTCCCGGGCAGATAGGCCAATGGAATGTTTTCCATATCAACGATTTCGACTTTTTCAGGGTCTGCACCAGCAGCGACTGTTTCTTCAATCGCCAACTGCCTGGCTCCGTCCAAAATTTCCTGTCTGTTTTCTTTGCTGATCGCATAAATTTTTTCTATCTCACCACTGATTTGGGAAATGGCTGAGCCGATTGCATTTGCCACTCCACCATTTTCAGGATGGAGTACGCATGAAGCACCATTGATTTTATCTGGTAGCAAAACGCTGCCTCCACCTACAAATATAACCGCCGTATCATCTGCGCTCGTTTTAATTTTATCGATTGCTTCTTCCACCATTTCTACCATACGTTGATAAATATTGGAAAGCAGCTGTCTATCCAAGTGCTGCAGTTTTTTAGGATCTCCAAGCTGTACTTTCCCCAGAGCTACTGCCACATCCGTAGCAGTCAATGTAGCGCCTCCAAATACGAGGGCTTCATCTTGCAGCCGGTGGCCGACACTATCGGGGCCAACAGTAAAATTTTCACCATCTACCCGAATAATTGTGCCACCGCCGAGTCCAATCGAATTGATATCCGGCATGCGGAAATTCGTCCGTACGCCGCCCAGTTCCACCGCAATCGAGGACTGACGCGGAAATCCCTTTACAAGTACACCGATATCTGTTGTCGTTCCACCGACGTCTACAATGACAGCATCCTTGTTTTCCGTTAAGAAAGAAGCGCCGCGCAAGCTATTGGTTGGTCCACAAGCAACGGTCAAAATCGGGTATTTCAACGTATAGGCCTTGGACATCAGCGTACCATCATTTTGACAGAAAAATACTTTTGCGTGAATGCCATTACTTTTTAATGCGTGTTCAAAACCTTCCGCAGTCATTTTGGCAACCTTGATGATGGATGCGTTCAATATTGTTGCATTCTCTCGTTCCAACAAACCAATGCTTCCCACTTCGCTTGATAAAGAAATTGATACATCCTCACCCAATACTTCCCGCAAAATGGTCTCCACCTGGCTTTCGTGGGTCTTATTGACGGGAGAAAAGATGGATGTAATGGCAATAGAATCCACTTTCCCTTTTAGTTCTGCAGCAATTTCACGGATTTTTTCTTCATCTAATGGTGCAATCTCTTCACCGTTAAATTCGTGTCCACCTTCAACGATATACGTATGGTTATTTAAAATTGATTTGATATCCTCTGGCACACCTGCGAGTGGTTTGATCGCATTATCGGCCGGCGCACCGATACGAATAATTGCAACTTTATTTAAATTTTTTCTTTCTACAATCGCATTTGTACACTGTGTTGTACCAAGCATCGCGAATTCTATATCTTTAGCGCTGACATTTGATTCAGCAATCAGCTTGCTTATGGTATGATAGATTCCTGATTCCACATCACTCGTCGTCGGGGTTTTCAGCGAATGAATCACATGCATCTCCCTATCCAGTAATACGCCATCCGTATTGGTTCCACCGACATCAATTCCCAACCGATATTTCATCATTTTCTCGCACCCTTTCCCGCAGCTTTTCAACTGGTGTAAAATCGTAATCATAACCAAAATAACGTGGTCCTGCCACTTCAATACCTTTTTGTGTCCGCCATTTTTCATCCGACGGAATGCCAATAACCGTTCCCCTTGCCCCATATCTCAATCCCTCCGTTGTAATTGGAAGGGCTGTTTCAGTATCAAGAACAGTGATCAGGTCAGGCGTCATACACAGTACTTCGGTATCCGTTTTTGCTAACAGATTTTCATTTTGGAATTCTAAATAGCAATTATTTCCTTTATCGTTATCCAATCCATCAATAGTAGCTGTACCGCGTACAAACCCTCCATCTGTTTTTCTTTCAATATCTACTACCTTGCCTGTAAACAAACGGTAGCCTCCCAATAAGGAAAGAACCGCATCAATCGGGTTTTGTTTATTCTTTTTTGCTTCCTTGATCGTTCGTCCAATTTTTTCTTCAAGCGTTAAAGTACGGTAGATGGCAGAATCTTTTGCCTGCTTACCCGTCATCGGATAAATGGCATTCATAACAGAGCCGCCCAAGACCATGGTTGCTGAACGTGCAATTTTTTCCGCCCAAACCCCATTGATTGTATTTAGGACCATGCTATTTCCTTTTTCGTCCGATAGTACCATTGGGGTAGTACTGACATCATTCAAATAAAAAGTCACCATTTGCAGTTCGGGAAAAGCTCGTCCCATACCATCTCCGTCAACGACTGGCAGTCCAATTCTTGCTGCCAAGGCCAGTGGCAATAAGGAATTGACACCGCCCGCTTCTATTGGCATCGTAGCCTTAATCTCTTTGCCCAGCACCTTTTCCAGCTCCCGGAAGGATACAAGTGCTTCCTCGCCGCTTGGTATTTTTTCTACCATTACTGTTGGTGCACCCATCATTGCCAATGGTACAACAAGATCATCGTCATCCAATTCCGTTATATCCAGAAGTTGGATCGGTCCATGTTCTTCAATAGCTTGCAACGCCATCATCTTGCCGATATAAGGATCACCACCTCCGCCTGTTCCCAAAAGGGATGCTCCAATTGCTATATTTTCCACTTCTTCTTTTCCTATCAATCTCATCATGCTGCCTCCTTACCCACTGCTTTTTTCTTTTTTTCCAAAAGTCCAATTCCGATTTGAATGACAAATGCTAGTAAAAATGCATCAAAACCTGAAGCACCTGTGATGGTAAACAAGCCAAAACCGGTTGGACTCGGTGTCGTCATAAATGCCAAAGCCGAAGCAACAATCCAATTAATGACACTATAAATACGTATCATTGGTATGTTGTCAATGTTTCGAAAACTATACTCGCGGTGTCTAAAAATAAAATCAGCAGTGTAGATTCCTCCAATTGGGGGAATTAAAATGCTCAATACATTTAGAAATGGAATAAAGTTATCATAGATTCCCGCAATAGCAAAGACCGTACCTATTACCCCGGCAATGATTGTCAGTATATATTTTGGAACCTTTTTAAAAATAACGGAAAATCCAAGCGCCGAAGAATACAAGTTTGTATTATTTGTTGTCCACTGCGCAAGAATCAGCACCAGCATGCCGCCTGTTCCCCAGCCAATGCCAATCATAATTGCCACAACGTCTACTTCACTGGTCGCTTTCGCCAGTACAGCCGAAATAAATAGCACGATGCTGTAGCCAACAAAATAGCCAAGTACAGAGGCAATCGTTGCATCCTTAACAGATTTTGCATACCTGGAAATATCCGGGCCAATGATTGCCCCTACAGCCAATGAACCAATTACCACCGAAATTCCCATCCCAATCGTCAAAGGATCCGAAGTTAACGGAATATGGTTCAATTGATCATATGAAAATTTTCTGCTGGTCATATATACCGAACCGAAGAGCAATATTGCAAGTAGCGGAACGGCAACGACACTCAATTTTTCAATGGCATTGTATCCGATACAAGCTGTTACCGTCATTAGTATACCGCCGAACACCATCAAAGTACCTGAAGAAATATTCCAACCAAATACATCGATGATGACTTTATGCAGACTGGATCCGAACAAATCAAGCTGAACACCGAACCATCCGAAAAGGGAAATGGCGATGATAATGGATACAGCCATTGATCCATATCTCCCTAATGCAAATGATGATACGAGAGCGGTTGAAAGACCTGTTTTCGCTCCCACCACACAGCAAAGCGCGCTTAACATCGCCAGCAAAAAGGTCCCAACCAAAGAAACAATGATTGCCTGGTTTAAGCTCATTCCACTTCCCAATGCCCCACCAAGAGCCGTGGCTGATAGTGCGACAATGCCGGCAATCCAGACCATTGTCAATTTGAACCAGCCTTTTCGCTTTTCAGCTGGCACAGGCTTCAACTCGTAATCCTCTATTACTTTATTTTCATTCATTTACTTCACTCCCAATCGTATGAAGCAAGCACTGATCCATTAAATGAATAGCCTGCACCAAGTTTTTTTTCAATTCATCTTTTTCGTAAATGACAACCCCCCAGAACAATCCGTTACCGATAAAAATGAAATAATCTATCAAACTGCTGATTTTTTCTTCTTTCAACTCTGGATGTTTTGCACTGATTGTGTGCATGAGCTGTCCAACCAGCCACTGGTTATAACGCTGCAAATACGCTGTGATTTCTCTTTTTATATTTGAAATCGGCGAGTTTACCATTGTTACATATGCTTTTGTCTCGTTTTGAAATGTTGTATGGTGAACAAGTATGCTGCGCAACAATTCTGAAAAAAGCGTATGCAAATTCTCCTCTTTTTGAAGATGATAGGTTTTCTTCATACTGGAGAAATGGTGCGCAAGAATAACCTTAACTGCCTCCTTGAATAACGCCTCCTTGTTGTCAAAAAAGTAATAAATTGATGCTGGTTTAATTCCCACCTCTTTGGCAATCTTGCTCATTGTCGCACCTTGGTATCCAAACTCGGCAAAATTTGCAATGGCAGCCTGTATAAGTTTATCCTTTGTCATTGATTCACCACCTAACTAATAGTTGTTAGGTAAGATAATAGCACTCCCTTTTGGTTGGGTCAATATTTTCTGAAGAATTCACCTATGGAAATTATTCCACCTTGGCTTTATTTTTGAAAATTGGTAACGCTGCCATACGCGCTGTTTTGGGGTTTCTTTTGAGTACTTTAATTTGTAATTTTTTTATTTTATGAGGCAGAGCGGCTTGCTTGTTTTTCGGGGCGGTTTTATCTGTTTTATGAGCGGCTTTATATATTCTGGAGCGACTTTTCTGCATTGGGAGCGCCTTCCACCATCCTTGAGCGACTTCACATGCTACTCGGGCAACTTTGCATGTTTTCGAGTGGCGATCCAACACCTTGAGTGGATTTTAATTTTCACTCGCATTTAAAAAACCCTCCAAGCAAAACACTTGAAGGGCTAATAACGTATACACGTGGAATGCACGCTTTTACAAATTATTCCCTTTTCGCATGCAACACATCGAATATTTATGTCATATCCCCATGTATTTCCTCCATTAACAACCCCCATTAGCGAAATTTCTTAGCAATGAAGGTTACTCAAGCTTGCCATTCTTCATGCTTTATAATCAAGACGTTCTCCCGCGATATTTCGCAAACATCAATTCGTTATAATATTGTTCATATCCCGGCATTTCCATTTCTTTTGCAATCGCCAGTTCCGCTTTGCGATCGTATGTCACACGGATAAATTCTATAGCGTTTGTACCATAGGACCCGTCCAAAATAACATACGAAGCAGACGTTAAATCCAGTGAATTGCCAACACTGCCGACATTGCATAAGATGCCAATTTCATAAGTTGTCAGCATTGTTGTGTGAATGTCCCCGTAAAAGACAATATCTGGTTGCTTGCTGGGATCAGCAGCGGTTGTTTTTTCGCTATTCTCAAATAATGTCAAACATTTCTCCTCTGGATGGTAACCCGGGGAAATCCGTTCAAAAACACTTCTAGGAGAAGCGTGAAAACAGCGGATCAATTGATTGTTCATTTCCAGATCAATTGAAAACGGCAGTGAAGCCAGGTAAGCATTATCTTCAGCAGTCAATTGATTTTGATACCAATTTAAAAAAGCACTTTCTTGTGGTTCCTGAATGAACACATCCCAATTTCCCCGGATGACTTTTTCACATGTACTTTTGACAAGTGCGATGCATGCTGACCCTTGTGGCCCTTTGCCAACAAGATCACCAAGACAAAAAATACGCTCCACACCGCGTTTATGTATATCTTCCAGTACCGCTTCCAAAGCTGTTTTATTGCCGTGAATATCAGATATAATTGCAATTTTTTCCACTTTTGCCACCACCATTAAAAAAGCGATTGATATTTTTTATCCGTATAAACCTTTGTTGCAAAAAATCCTATGATAATTAAGATTGTAGCCATCAAGCCGCCTTCCAAGCCAAATGTGCCACCAGTTAAAAGCGTTGTTCCATCCTCAACAGAGACAGTGTAAATCCCATGCGGAACTGTCCCACTGACCGGAAAACCAAAAATATTTCCTTGAAAATAGTTCCATGTCATATGAAAGCCAATGGGCAGCCATAGACTTTTGGTTGTATCGTACATATAGGCAAATAACAGCCCTACCAGAAAAATATTTACTAATCCAAGCCAGGATACATTCGGGTTCGAGCCGTGGGCTAAGCTAAAAATTAACGCGGACACGAGAAAGACGACCCACTTACGATTCCCCCTGCTTATCAAGGTAGACATCACAAAACCGCGGAAAAACATCTCTTCTGAAAATCCAACCAAAATGTACAGCAAGAGATATGTTACAGTGTAAACGGTAAAGTTTGGGTGAGACAGGCTATTAGCCAATGTGATTTGTCCGCTTGCAAGCAAAATTAAAAAAATCAGCGTAATCGAAGCCGCTCCCAAGAATAATCCATATACGAAATCTTTCCCCATCCGTTGGAATCCTAGTACACGAAGAGGCTCCTTATAGATCATCTTCCACAATATCAAAGTAATGATGATACCTCCTAGCACACTACCACCGTTTGCCAACAACGAAATCCAAGGGAATTTATCCATTTGGACAAGCGCTTCATTTGCCGAGTTGCTTAAAATATCATCGTTTTCCACTACTGTCCACACGACAAGACCGGGAAACATAAAAATACTTTGCCCGATAAGATAAACAAGCCCAGCAAAGATAAGAATCCAGCCGGACCTAACTTGCCCGTTTTTGTTACGAAACATTCATTTTTTCCTCCCTCATTTTAGGGTACTCTTTCCATTTTTATCATCCCGCAAAATACGTTTGCCAAAAACAGATTGAGGGCTTTCCGGAGAAATTACTGCTGCATTTGCTTGAATAATCCCCCAGCCCTTTTTGCGATACAGTGCTTTGGCTGGTAAATTATTCACATCCGTGGTTAAGATCGCAGTTTCATGAGTGATGTTTTGCATTAATTTATCATGCAACAGACTGCCAATCCCATTTTTCCGCTGATTTGGATGTACCGCCAGTTCAACGAATTCAAAGCAATCATCCAGCCAATCTTTTCTTTGTTGCTCAGTTAAAACAGCTTCCAGCTTCATTCGGTAAAATTGTCCCGGTAAGCTTGTATACCCATATGCAAATCCTGCCATTTCGCCTGCGTTGTTTACTGCTTTCACCCCGATAAAGCCCTTGTATGATGCATGTTTCCTTAACATTTTCCGCACATTCAACATGTCTGATGCTGTATGGTTTTCTCCTAGAAAGCCTTCGCATAAATATGTAACACGTTCTCTATATCCGCATCTTTTAACGGATGAATCTGATATTTTCCCATTTCTGGTCACCCCCTGTCCCCACCCAGATACATGCCATCAAAAGTATACCAATTCTATCAAAAGATTTTAAAAAATAACACCCTTTTAAAGGTGTCTTTGCATGTTGGTTAAAATTTACATTTCCAGTTGGAAACACATGTTCGATTATGTTATAATCAATAACAATAGACAAGCTTCCTCATGAGGGGTTTGGCATATTTTCTTCGGGGGATACCTTCCCGCGAAGGAGGTGTTGCCAATGGACGTTGAATCTGCTTTGATGCTGATGATTGCTTTTGGTACGCTGATTGCAACCATTATGTCAAACAACGACAAAAAATAACCCCTCATGGTGCTTTGGCGAGTACTCGAGGGATTATTTTTCCTTAAGTGCCACACCCCTCTTGTGGGGGTTGGTCTATTGGAACCGCTCCATTCTTTACGCATGGAGCGGTTTTCCTATTGTATGATCTTCCTAAAATCACTATACCATATTTTACGTTTTATACACAATATTTGAAACATGCCAATATGCCACCATAATTCCAACATACTTCTTATGTCCACGTTTCCGGTTTCCTATGCAAGTGATTATATTTACTGTTCTCAGGGGCAATGGTTTGCTTTTTAAATGATTGTTACTTCCACAAGTTCCTATTCAGTAATTGTACAAGGAATTAAACATCTATATTGTTAAACCGTCCGCAAATGTGGGCGGTTTAATGCTTTTTAGCTTTAAAATCAAACAACTTTATTGTCACTCAACATCCGAGGTGTATCGCATCCGCAATCAGGAAACCGTTATATCCGCAAACACAGCATCTGTTACCTGCTGCAAATCTGCTGGGGAAATTTCAATTTGCAATCCTCTTTTCCCGGCGGAAATCACAATTGTATCCATGTTAACAGCCGCTGATGCAACATACGTTGGGAAACGCTTTTTCATTCCGATTGGCGAGCATCCCCCACGAATATATCCAGTTATATTTTCTAATTCCTTCATTGCCAGCATTTCGACTTTTTTATTGCCGCTGACCTTGGCGAATGATTTCAAGTCCAGCTCATTTTCCGCTGGGATGCATCCAACAATCACACCCGTTTTATCTCCTGTTGCCACTAATGTCTTAAACACTTTTTCACAAGGCATGCCAACTTTTTCTGCAGCTGTTACCGCATCCAAATGTTCCTCGCTCCAGGGATATTCGTGAATCCGGTATGTTATTTGTTCTTTGTCCAAGATGCGGATTGCATTGGTTTTATGAATTTTTTTCTTTTTCATCGTTCGTTCTTCCTCTTTTCCAGAATCATGAAGGCTAGCCTTAATGTATCAATTTCAAATCGGGCTGTAAACAAAGCAAACTTTCGTACAGCCCTAATTTGCGCCTTCCATTAACAAAAACAGGGAAGTTTTTTCGAAAAAAGAGCAGCAATTTTTCTTGGTTTTATTTGTAGGTCGAACAACCGGGATGGCAAAAGTCAAGCCCCCCCTGTCTAAAGTGATTCATTTCCACCTTGCTTTAAGAAGGTGGGAATTTCTCGCCTCTAATGATAAAAACAGGATTTGAAAATATCGTACGGTCGATTGAAAAATACATAGTTCAAATTGATAACGAAAAGCTTTTCCGCAAAAAAGTTATTCACTTTTGTTGGATCGCAAAAGTCAGATTTTTTGCAGTTCAGCTTATTTTAGCTGGGATTTTGGGGCTGTCATCCAACAGAATTTTTTCCAGCTTTCCGTCCTGAATTGTACAAGTTATGCATATAAATAGAGGGAGCACGTTTCAGGGGGATTACGATGTTTACTATATTGGAAAAAACAATTGCTTTCATGGCACTGTTGCGTATTTTATCTGGATGCATAGAAGTTTTTGCGGCATATCTTATGATCCGTTTTAATGATATCGAAAAAGCACTTATTATCAATAGCTCACTCGCACTTATCGGTCCTTTAATTTTGATTCTTACTACCACAATCGGGATTTTTGGAATCGCTGATAAGTTGTCTTTCTCAAAGGTTTTTTGGATTGCTTTAGGCGTTGGCTGCATCCTTTATGGCGTTAAACATAACGGATGATACCATTGCAAAAAAAATGGACATGCGTTACGAAAAATAAAATACTTTGCCGTAACGGTGCAACCAAATAATGCATTTCCACGCTGGTAATCCCATCGGTTGCACGGAAAGCGTAAAGTGGCGTTGTTTTCGTCAATATCACTTGTTGTTTCAATTTGCCGGAGTGCTCTGATAAGTTTTTTCATTCAATCCTGTGTAACATCGTTTTTCCTTTGGTATAGCGCCGTGTGCGACACACAAGGACCATCAAAAAAGTTCGGTTTAATTTTCGCGTAGTGGCCAAAATATATTTGTGGGCTCCATGATCTCACAAAAAAATTTTGGAGGTTTCAAATGAATAACAACAATAATAACAACCCGAATAGAAATCGTGACGAAGATCGAAATCGTGAAATAAATAACGTTGAATTCGCTAGCGAAAACGATTTTTTCAATAAGGACGACATCAAAAAGAATGACAAGAAACGCAATAACCCAATGAAATAACCAAATGTATGGTTAATTTCTTAGATAGGGACAAGGGACCTGTCCCTCTGTCCCACCGAAAACCTGTGTTACGACAATTCGTATACAGGTTTTCTTTTTTTTTTGGCGCTTGGAGTATAAATTGCGCCTTACCTCTAACAGAACAGAGTACGGTATGAATATTTTTTAAACGGGGAAAGTAATCATTGAATTTAAGGTATTGGAGTGAATTCGAATGGAAATGAAAGACGAGGAAATGACAAATTATTTCGATCAATCTATTTCTGATTATAAACAAGGCAGCAATCGCATCAAAAAGAAATTACCAAAAATGATTCAAGGATACTTTGATTTTACGGAAGCATGTTTTGAAGAGGGGGCAATCAGCAAAAAGCATAAGCAGTTGACTGCACTAAGTATAAGCATTCACGCGCGAGATGAATACTGCATTATTTTCCATACAAAAGGCGCAGTCGAACAAGGAGCTACTGAACAGGAACTAATGGAGTCAATTGCTATCAGTGCCGCTTTGGGCGGGGGGACAGCTTTTTCACAAGGTGTAACGCTCGCTATGGATACATTCGATTATTATAGTCAAAAATCCATTTGACCCCCCACATCAATAATTCATAGTAAAAAAGAAATCTGGAAGTTCAAGTACTTGACTCATTCATGTTGTTCTCGACCATAGTAGGGTTATGAGCTACCGAATGACACGTTTTTTCTCTCGTTTGGTCGTTCATCCGACTTATGAGCTACCGAATGAAGCGTTTTTTCTCTCGTTCGGTCGTTCATCCGACTTATGAGCTACCGAATGAAGCGTTTTTTCTCTCGTTCGGTCGTTCATCCAGCCCATGAACTACCGAATGAGGCGTTTTTTTTTCGTTCGGTCGTTCATCCAACTTATGAGCTACCGAATGACGCATTTTTTCTTTCGTTCGGTCGTTCATCCAGCCTATGAACTACCGTTTGATGCATTTTTTCTCTCGTTCGGTCGTTCATCCAGCCTATGAACTACCGAATGACACGTTTTTTCTCTTGTTTGGTCGTTCATCCGACTTATGAGCAGTCAAGTCCCAAATCCTGAGTCAAGTCCCAAATCCTGTGTAAATAGTTACAATGTTAACCACGTATGGTGGCAGAAAATACAGCCAAAATTACAA
>NZ_JAROCA010000031.1 GCF_030732005.1 Tigheibacillus jepli
AAAGTTTTCAACTACCCGATTACTATGCATTATTCATGTCGAATAATGTCGGTAATCCCGCGATTTGTTACAGAATCGAAATTTTTGATTTGCTTTTTCTTTATGAGCAAAGAAAGTATAAAATTGGGCTGTATTAACGTCACTTTTGGGTGACAGCCTCGTCCGGCGCAAGCGCCCAGCAACTGGCAAAGCTTTTTGATGGGGCGAGTAATCGCAGCCCCAAAGTGCTCCAGTTTGTACGTTGAAACGGGCGCTTGCGCCTTTGATTCTGACGGTTGTTAAGGATGTACTTATACAAGGAAATGTTACACAGGTTTTCTTATCTTTCCCCAGTTTAAAATCATCGTTTTAAGGTCAAATTAGAAGTACACCAAAACATTTGGTATGGGTTGGGATCAGGAGTGTGAAAAGATTGAGACAGAAACAGATTATACGCATAATAACAGGCTTCGTGCTGCTTACCGCTTTGATCACAATCCCTTTATTGACCCCTGTAAAAGAATATTTATCCATACCCAATAAAATAGTCACTTTTCAAACTTCATCCTTGCATACAGCTGATTTGGGCAAAGCTGTAAAAGTCGCCGCTTCAGAAGATTCCGTAACAGCTGATAATCATCATAATTTTTATGCAACGATGCCGGGAAAAGATAAACTCCTTTATGAATTAGCGGGACTTCCAATCAAGAAAACGGATGTATCTGTCTTAAAAAACAAAAAGGTCATTCCCGGTGGCCAATCAATCGGTGTCCAGATGCATACAAAAGGTGTTTTAGTTGTGGGACATCATGTTGTTAAAACGGACAAAGGTGATGTATCGCCAGGAGAAGAGGCAAACATTGAGGTAGGAGATATTATTTTGAAAATGGATGGCAAAGACATCGCAAGCATGCGTGATGTGAAGCCGATTGTAGCAAAAGCTGGTGAAGAACACAAACCACTGCAGCTAACGGTAAAACGCGAAGGTGAAACAATAAAAACAAAATTACACCCTGTAAAGGATAAAAAAGATCACGATTATCGCATTGGTTTGTTTATACGCGATTCCGCTGCCGGAATTGGCACCATGACGTTTTATGATCCGGAAACAAAAAAATACGGTGCGCTTGGCCACGTCATTTCGGATATGGACACAAAAAAACCGATTGAAATAAATGATGGAACAATTGTTAAATCATCGGTTACTTCCATTGAAAAAGGAAGCGATGGCTCTCCAGGTGAAAAACAAGCAAAGTTTTCCGTTAAAGAAGATCGGATGGGAAATATTACGAAAAACAGTCCGTTTGGGATTTTTGGCAAGCTTGACGATAAATTGGGAAATGGGATATACAACAAGCCAATTCCAATCGCACTTGCCAACGAGGTGAAAGAAGGTCCGGCAAAAATACTGACGGTTTTAGATGGGGAGAAGGTTGAGGAATTCGATATTGAAATCATTAGCAGTATCCCGCAAAAGTCTCCTGCGACAAAAGGCATGGTAATCGAAATTACGGACCCCAAACTGCTGAAAAAAACGGGTGGTATTGTTCAGGGCATGAGTGGCAGTCCTATCATTCAAGACGGTAAAATCATTGGGGCAGTTACACATGTATTTGTAAATGACTCAACATCGGGTTATGGCGTTCACATTGAATGGATGATGGAAGAAGCAGGTATTAAACTCAACCAGTCCGAAACAAAAGCAAGTTAAGCATGGCTTGCAGCTTTGAGCTGCAAGCCTTCAATTATGTCGTTTTTTGACGACCTATATCGAATTCCAACGAAAAATTAAGCGAAAATGAGTAATATAAAGAAAAACTAAAAAAATCAATGTTTTTTCTAAAAAAAAGAGGATATTTTATGTTCGTGTCGAATAATTAATATAAGCGACAGTTTAGTTGAAATTTAAGGGAGGAAATGTAATTGGAGAAAATTTCTGTAGGTTTGGTTGATGACAATCACGAATTGATTCAAATGATGGATGAGTATTTTAGCGAACAACCAGATATTGAAGTGGTTGGTACAGCATATAACGGGAAAGAGTGTCTGGAAATGCTGGAAGATGTAAATCCGGACGTTCTTATTCTGGATATAATCATGCCGCATGTTGACGGATTGGCTGTTCTGAACGAACTAAAAGACATGAACGTTAATCCGCATGTCATCATGCTTACCGCTTTTGGTCAAGAAGAGGTAATGAAAAAAGCCGCCGATCTGGGAGCATCATATTTTATCTTGAAGCCATTCGATTTGGAAAGTCTTGCAAATCAGATTCGTCAAGTTCGCGGTTCTACATCGGTATTTTCATCTGGGTCAAAATCAAGAAAAAATACTGCTACAAATCGAAAGAAAAAGGATTTGGAAGCAAGCATTACAAATATTATCCATGAAATCGGCGTCCCTGCACATATTAAAGGATACATGTACCTGCGTGAGGCAATCACTATGGTGTACAATGATGTAGAATTGTTAGGGTCCATTACAAAGATTTTGTATCCTGATATTGCAAAAAAATTCAATACCACTGCTTCCCGGGTGGAAAGAGCTATTCGTCATGCGATCGAGGTTGCATGGAACAGGGGTAATGTGGACTCAATTTCCGCATTATTCGGATATACCGTAAGCGTTTCAAAAACCAAACCAACCAACTCTGAGTTTATTGCGATGGTTGCAGACAGGCTGCGTCTGGAACATAAGGCTAGCTAAAGGCTAAATGAAAACACCCTTGTTTCCGAAGAATGAGGGTGTTTTCATATTTATCCAAAATATTTTTGATAAAGCGATTTGATGGCTTTATGCATATCTCGCGCTTCTACGCCAAACATCATGGAAACTTCAGAAGAACCTTGGTTTATCATAACAATATTTACATCTGCCTCAGCAAGTGCACTGGTCGCTTTTTGTGCAACCCCGACCATATTCATCATGCCTTCCCCGACAACCATGATGATCGCCAAATCGTGATGCACCTTAACAGTATCCGGATGAAGGCTTTGTTCAATCTGTTCAATAATGTGCTTTTCTTTCTTTTGTGAAAGCTGGTGATCGCGAACGATTACTGTTAAATCATCAATTCCCGAGGGAATATGTTCAAAAGAAATATGCGCCTTTTCAAGTATTTCGAGCAATTTTCTTCCAAATCCCAACTCGCGGTTCATCAAGTATTTGCTTATATATATGCTTGAAAAACCGGTATCACTCGCAATTCCAACCACACCATTTTGTTTTGTCGGTTTTTCAGCGACAATCATCGTGCCTTCTTTGTCGGGATTATTTGTATTTTTAATAGCTACAGGTATTTTTGCATTAAAGGCGGGCATTAATGCTTCATCGTGGAACACAGAAAAACCTGCATAAGAAAGTTCACGCATTTCGCGGTATGTAAGCTGTTTGATCTCTTTTGGATTGCTGACAATCGCCGGATTGACGGTATAAACAGAATTTACGTCCGTGAAATTTTCATACAAACTTGCTTGTACACCAGCGGCGACAATCGAACCAGTAATATCGGAACCGCCCCGTGAGAAAGTTGTCAATTTACCATCAGCTGTATAGCCGAAAAAACCCGGTATCACGTAGATTCCTTCCAAATCACGTAAACGATAAAGATTTGAAAAACTTTCCGGCAAAATTTGTGCATCTCCCGATTCATCAGTCACAATAATCCCGGCGTCTTTTGGATTCAAATAATGTGCATTCAGTCCTATTCTCCGAAGGTAACTGCTGACAACTTTTGCTGAACTGTCTTCTCCGAATGCCTTGATACAATCATTGCGATGGTCTGTATTGCTTTCCAGCAGATTGGCCAGCGTCTTCAACAGTTCATCAAGCAAATTTTTCTCCAATCCCAGTGAAGTAACGATTTCATAAAATCTTTCATGAATGGCTGCAAGGCACGATTCATAAGTTTCGCTATTTGGTTTTGCATCCGATAGATCAATCAATATATCGGTCAATTTGACATCCTCACTGAATCGTTTCCCTGGTGCAGAAACAACGATGAACTTGCGCTGCGCATCACCTTTGATAATGTTAGCTACTTTTTTGATTTGGGCAGCATTTGCGACTGAGCTTCCCCCAAATTTAGCGACTTTCATAATTCATCTCCCCATTACATGGTGCATTGTAATATTTTAAAATAATACCATAAAATAATGTAATTATGTGTTATTTTTCAAAAAAACATGAATGAAATAGATAAGCCATATCGTTTTCGCGCTGTAGGGAAGAAAAAACCTCCGATTGAAGTGTCTCTTTATTTGAAGTTTTTGTCTTTTTTCATCGTAGATTGCTGACGATATTTATTTTGCGCTTTTTTCTCTGCAGCCTTCTTGCGGTCCCGATGGATAACAAAGCCACCTATGAATGCCAATCCTCCTATAAAAAGAATAAGACCGACCACAAATTGAAATCCTGCATTGAAAAAAAATGCATTGTAATCGTCAAATAAAGCATCACGAATCAGTTTTATACCTATTGCGGAGAATATCCCCGGTATCAATAATATTAAAAATGCAATGATCCTAACCATAAGTTATCCCCTTAATACTTTTCTTTGTTGTTAACTCAATTTAGCGCCTATAAAACGGATTGAAACAGCTAACTGGATTAATTCTAGATTGCAGCAACAGGATAAAGTTAAACTGAACAAATTATCTCCAATCATTCCAATCTCCTCAAGGCACACTTATAGCTTCGAAAGTTGAGTTGTTAAAAAAAGTATATCAGAAAATCCTGTGAAAGCATATGCGTAAGTGATGTACCGTACGACCTGCTAACTATGATTTGCAAAAACATGCAGATTCCCATAAGATAATACTATGCATGTTTTTGCAGGGGGGATGAAATGAAGCGAGTACTCATCGTTGGGGCAGGAAAAGGGGGAAGCAGCCTGCTTAGATTTTTAAACAAAGCAGAGAAGCTGTGTGTTGTTGCAATTATCGATCATGATTCACAAGCGCCCGGCATGCAATTGGCAAAAGAAATAGGCGTTCCTGTTGCACTGTATTGGAATACTTGGCTAAAAAATCATCGTGATAAAGTAGACATCATCATTGACGCTACTGGTGATGAAAAAGTTCTTGTCCAGTTAATGGAATATAGCAGTGCAGATTTGCAGGTGATTCCGGGAAGTATTGCACATATCATTACGAAAATGATAGATGAAAAAGAAAACCTTCTGGAAAAAATACAATTTCAGTCAAAAAATCAAGAACTGATATTGAATATGATTCGAGATGGTATGATTGTTGTTAATCGGCAGGGAATTGTGCAATTTGTCAATAACAGTGCAGAAAAAATTGTTGGCGTACATAAAGAAAATTTCGTTGGCAAAAAAATAGATACAGTTATTAAAAATACACGTTTGCCACATGTTTTGCGCAGCCGCAGAAAAGAAATAAATCAACAGTTAAGTTTGGAAAATGAAAAAAGGATTATCACGACAAGAATACCCATCATTAATGAAAACGATCAGCTACTGGGTGCATTTGCCATTTTTAAAGACATCTCCGAGGTACTTGATCTCGCAGAAGAAAACACGGATTTAAAAGAAATTAAAACGATGCTACTTGCCATTATCCAATCTTCGGAAGAGGCAATAAGTGTTGTCGATGAAAACGGCATTGGCATTATGGTTAACCCAGCATACACAAGAATAACCGGTCTTCCTGAAAACGATGTTGTAGGAAAACCCGCGACTGTGGACATTTCCGAAGGGGAGAGCGTGCACTTGCAGGTATTGGAAACACGCAGACCCATCAAGGGTGTCCGTATGAAAGTCGGCCCGGCAAAAAAAGAAGTAATGGTTAACGCAGCACCCGTTATTGTTGATGGCAAGTTAAAAGGAAGCGTGGGGGTTCTACACGATATTTCCAAAGAACACGCGTTGACAAGTGAACTAAAAAGAGCTAGGCAGATCATCCGTAATTTGGAGGCAAAATATACATTCGATGATATTGTTGCTACATCGCCTGAAATGAGTTTGGCACTCGAAAAAGCAAGAATCGGTGCCAAAACCCCTGCAACAGTATTGTTACGTGGCGAGTCGGGCACTGGTAAGGAATTGTTCGCGCATGCGATACATAATGAGAGTGAAAGGAAACATCGGAAATTTATTCGCGTAAACTGTGCCGCATTATCGGAATCCGTGTTGGAAAGTGAATTGTTCGGTTATGAGGAAGGTGCTTTTACCGGAGCCAAAAAGGGAGGAAAAGTTGGTCTATTTGAGGATGCGGATATGGGAAGTATTTTTCTTGATGAGATCGGTGAATTATCCCTTCACATGCAGGCCAAGCTATTGCGGGTCCTGCAGGAAAACGAAATCATCCGGGTTGGCGGTACCAGACCGATTATGATTGACGTACGTGTGATTGCGGCGACAAATGTCAATTTGGAAAAAGCAATTACAAACAAAACCTTTCGGGAAGATCTATATTATCGGCTGAATCGCTTGCCGATCATTATTCCGCCGTTAAGAGAAAGACTTACCGACTTGCCCGAATTGATTCACCACCTCATACAAAAATTGAATCAGGATTATGGCAGAATTGTAAAAACAATTTCGCAATCTGCTTTGGAACAGCTATATCAATATAGTTGGCCCGGTAATGTAAGGGAACTGGAAAATGTAATCGGAAGAGCAATGATTTATATGGACATGAATGAAGAAGTTATTCAAAGAGATCATTTGCCTAATTTATCTACTGTAAGCACCAAAAATATACCTGCCAGTGCAACGGAAAACTTTACAAGTACTTCTCTGCAGCAAGCTATGGATGCATATGAAAAAGAGGTTATAAAAAATGCTTTTAGAAAAAATCATTACAATAAAACGAAAACAGCAAAAGCCCTGCAAATTTCCGTTCGCAGCTTATATTATAAGTTGGAAAAATACCAAATTGAAGATGATTGCCTGCAATAAATTGCATGTATGCAATTTATTGCAGTGAGTAAAATAGCATAACTAAAGCGCTTTCACAGTTTTGACTTGGCACAGTATTTGCATGTATAGTTTGGGAACATTTATAAAACAGGGAGGAAAATACAATGAAAATATTTTCATACATGGAAGAATATGACTACGAACAATTGGTTTTTTGCCAGGATGAAAACTCCGGTTTAAAAGCAATCATTGCCATTCATGATACGACACTCGGACCGGCATTGGGGGGGACGAGAATGTGGACATATGCCAACGAAGAAGAAGCGATTGAAGATGCACTTCGTCTGGCAAAAGGAATGACGTATAAAAACGCAGCTGCAGGACTTAACCTTGGTGGAGGTAAAACAGTAATCATCGGTGATCCAAAAAAAGATAAAAATCCAGAATTATTTCGTGCATTTGGCAGGTATATCCAAAGTTTAAACGGCAGGTATATTACAGCGGAGGATGTAGGCACAACAGTTGATGACATGGATTTAATTCATTTAGAAACCGATTTTGTGACCGGAACTTCCGATTCGGGTTCCTCAGGTAATCCATCTCCGGTAACTGCCTATGGGGTTTACAAAGGGATTAAAGCCGCGGCGAAAGAAGCTTTTGGGGATGATTCGCTGGAAGGAAAAACGATTGCAGTGCAAGGCGTAGGAAATGTTGCGTATGCACTTTGCGAATACTTGCATAAAGAAGGAGCGAAACTGGTTGTTACCGATATAAACAAAAAAGCGGTACAGAGAGCCGTCGATAATTTCGGTGCCAAGGCTGTTGACCCGGATGACATTTATGATGTAGATTGTGATATTTATTCACCTTGTGCCCTTGGTGCAACAATCAACGATGATACGATCGCACGTTTGAAGGCGAAAGTAATTGCCGGGTCGGCAAATAACCAATTAAAAGAAGCAAAACATGGTGATATTCTATTTGAAAAAGGTATCGTCTATGCCCCGGACTATGTAATCAATTCGGCTGGTGTCATTAATGTTGCTGACGAACTGCAAGGCTATGACAGACAGCGTGCATTGCGCAAAGTAGAGAAAATATATGACAGTTTGCAGAGAATTTTCGACATTTCCCGTCGTGACAACATACCGTCTTATATTGCTGCGGATAAAATGGCGGAAGAGCGAATTGCATCCGTCCAAAAATCAAGAAGTCAATTTTTGCTCCATGAACATCACGTGCTAAGCAGAAGATAAGCTGATATTGGAGGTAGCGATGGATACGGTGTATCGCATTTTGACAGTCAATCCGGAATTGTCCGCAACAAACATCGGTGTATTTGATGAAGAGGTTTGTATATTCGAAAAAACAATTCATCATCAGGCCGATGAACTAGGCAAATTTGCCCGGTTGTGGGAGCAAGCGGCATATCGTGAGAAAGAAATATTACATCATTTGGATTATGAAGGAATGAATATATCCAAATTAAATGCGGTTAGCGGAAGGGGTGGTTTGCTGCACCCAATTGAAGGGGGAACATACGCCGTCGAGGATGATATGGTTGCCGATTTAAAACAAAATGCTTATGGTAAACATGTCAGCAATTTGGGCGGCCTTATTGCATACGACATTGGAAAACACTTACACATTCCAGCGTTTGTGGTTGATCCCGTCGTTGTTGACGAATTGGAACCTGTTGCCCGCATATCTGGCTTACCAGAATTACCGAGAAAAAGCATTTTCCATGCACTGAATCAAAAAGCTGTGGCCAGAATGGCAGCAGATGAAATGCAGACAAAATATGAAAATACAAATTTTATTGTGGTCCATATGGGTTTTGGCATCACAATTGGTGCCCATCAAAAAGGTAGCGTAATTGATGTGAACAACGGCCTGAATGGAGAAGGCCCCTTTTCCACCACGAGAGCCGGCAGTCTTCCTGTCGGTGATCTGATGAATTGGTGTCTTTCCAAAGGCTATGGCATCAACGAAATAAGTGAGCAATTATTTTTTCGCAGTGGCCTGCGAGCATACCTCGATACCGATGATATTGAGATTGTTGAAACAAAAATTGAACATGGCGATCAGTATGCAAAGTTAATCTACGAGGCCATGGCGTATCAGATTTCCAAGGAGATTGGGGCAGTCAGTGTTGCGCTGTGTGGACAGGTCGACGCCATTGTGCTGACAGGCATGCTTGCACATCAAAAAAGGCTGACATCGTTTATTTCCAGGCGCGTTGAATGGATTGCCGATACGCTCGTTTATCCTGGTGAATATGTTATGCCGGCCCTCGCTGCGGGGGCATTACGGATTTTAAAAGGAGAAGAAATCGCCAAACACTATAAACGAATAAGGGAGGAGCAATATGGCGACTGAATATGATCTCGCAGTCCTGGGTGGAGGCACCGGCGGTTACGTGGCCGCGATTCGTGCATCTCAGCTAGGCATGCGTGTAGCTGTAATTGAAAAATCCAAACTTGGCGGAACATGTCTGCACAAGGGGTGTATCCCTTCGAAGGCTCTATTGCAAAGTGCCCAAGTGTATCGCCAAACGAAACAAGCGGCAACTTTTGGCGTGAACACGAATGATGTGACACTTGATTATGAAAGGATACTGGCAAGAAAAGATAACATCGTGCAAACCTTGCATCGGGGTGTCCAGGGACTAATGAAAAAAGGAAAAATTGATGTATACGCCGGTCATGGCCGTATCTTGGGCCCAAGCATATTTTCACCGGTTGCCGGAACGGTTTCGATAGAGCATGATAACGATGAAGAAAATACCATGATCGTGCCGAAGAATGTGTTGATAGCTACCGGCTCCGTACCGAATTCTTTGCCGAATCTGGCAATTGACGGTGAGTTCGTTCTAAGCTCGGATGATGCATTACGCATGCAAAAACTTCCTGAATCCATGATTATCGTTGGAGGGGGAGTAATTGGAATCGAATGGGCATCGATGCTCTGTGATTTTGGTGTGAAAGTTACTGTAATGGAATATTTGGATACGATTTTACCGACAGAGGATGCTTCTGTTTCAAAAGAAATGGAAAAACAGCTGACAAAAAGAGGTGTCCAGTTCATCAAAGGTGCGAAGGTACTTGCCGAGTCGTTGGAAATAGAAAACGGGGTAACGATTTCCGCGGAAGTATCGGGAAATGTAGAACAGTTTTCTGCAGAAAAGCTGCTCGTTTCGGTTGGAAGAAAGGCAAATACAAACAATATCGGATTGGAAAATACAGATATTGAACTGGATCACGGGTATATTCAAACCAATGATTATTACCAAACGAAAGAATCGCATATATACGCTATTGGGGATTGTATTGGCAATATGCAGCTTGCGCATGTGGCGTCCCACGAAGCAATTACAGCGGTAGAGCATATGGCTGACCTGCATCCTGATCCGCTTGATTATGAAAAAATTCCCGCATGTATTTATTCTTTTCCGGAAGCTGCCAGTGTCGGTTTGACAGAAAAACAGGCAACTGATAAAGGCTATGATATTAAAATCGGCCGTTTTGGATTCCAGGCAATCGGAAAAGCGTTGGTTGCCGGGGAAACCGAGGGGTTTGTCAAAATTATCGCAGACAAAAAGAATGATGATATTTTGGGTGTCCATATGATTGGTCCGCATGTAACAGATATGATATCAGAGGCGGCATTGGCCAAAGTACTCGATGCAACGCCTTGGGAAGTTTCGCAAACCATCCACCCGCATCCGTCGCTTTCGGAAATAATGGGAGAAGCAGCATTAGCTGTAGATGGCCTGCAAATCCATGGATAAAAAGCTATTATAGGAGGGAATTTCGATTGTCAAATAACCGTCATAAAAGTATAGGATTAACAGATGATCAAGTATTAAGCATGTACGAAACAATGCTGCTTGCCCGTAAAATTGATGAACGAATGTGGCTGCTGAACAGAGCAGGAAAAATCCCGTTCGTCATTTCCTGCCAGGGACAAGAAGCAGCACAAATCGGGGCCGCATTTGCACTCGACCGTGAGCATGACTATATTGCACCGTACTATCGCGATCTGGGAGTTGTCATTGCGTTTGGCATGACCGCCAAGGAATTAATGCTGTCGGCTTTTGCCAAAGCAGAGGACCCAAATTCAGGTGGCAGACAAATGCCGAGCCACTTCGGTCAAAAGAAAAATCGGATCATAACCGGTTCTTCGCCTGTTACGACCCAAGTACCGCATGCAGTTGGCGTCGCCCTGGCTGCCAAAATGGAAAATAAGCAGATTGCAGCATTCACTACATTAGGCGAAGGTTCATCCAACCAGGGAGACTTTCATGAAGGATTGAATTTTGCCGGCGTGCACAAGTTACCAGTCATCGTAATGGTAGAAAACAATAAATATGCTATCTCTGTTCCTATAGAAAAACAACTTGCTGCCAATGTTGCAGACCGTGCACAAGGATATGGCATTCAAGGAGTTACAGTAGATGGAAATGACCCGCTAGCTGTATACGAAGTTGTAAAAGAGGCGAGAGAACGCGCTATTGACGGACAGGGTCCTACACTGATAGAGGCAATTACCTACCGTTTTACCGCACATTCCAGTGATGATGATGATCGGCATTATCGTGAAAGATCGGAAGTAGACGAAGCGAGGAAGCATGATGCTATTATTACATTTGAGGCTTATTTGCGCGAGGCAGGCTTAATGGATGATGAAGCGAAAAATGACCTTCATAAAAAATTGGATGATATAGTGAACGAGGCAACTGACTATGCAGAAAATGCGGCATATGCAAAGCCGGAATCAGCATTGAAATATGTTTATGAGGAATAGGGGGGAATGACAATGCCGGTAATGTCTTATATTCAAGCTGTAAATACAGCTTTGAAAGAAGAAATGCAACGCGACGAAAAAGTTTTTATTTTAGGAGAAGACGTAGGAAGAAAAGGCGGGGTATTCAAAGCGACGGAAGGGTTGTTTGAGGAGTTTGGAGACCAGCGGGTCATGGATACGCCACTGGCTGAATCCGCCATTGCAGGTGTTGGCATAGGTGCAGCCATGTATGGTATGCGGCCAGTTGCTGAAATGCAGTTTGCTGATTTCATTATGCCTGCAGTCAATCAAATTATTTCGGAAGCCGCTAAAATCCGTTACCGTTCCAATAATGATTGGGATTGTCCAATTACCATTCGTGCACCATATGGCGGTGGCGTACATGGCGCATTGTACCATTCTCAATCCGTAGAAGCGATTTTTGCAAATCAGCCGGGGCTTAAAATTGTGATGCCGTCCACACCGTATGACGTGAAGGGGCTTTTAAAAGCAGCGATTCGCGACAATGATCCTGTGTTGTTTTTTGAACATAAGCGCGCCTACCGCTTGTTGAAAGGCGAGGTTCCCGATGAAGATTATGTGCTGCCGATCGGAAAAGCCGATGTAAAAAGAGAGGGCACAGATATTACGGTAATCACATATGGATTATGCGTCCATTTTGCACTTCAAGCGGCGGAAAAACTGGCTGAAGAGGGCATTGACGTTCACATTCTGGATTTGCGTACCGTTTATCCGCTTGACAAGGAAGCGATCATAGAGGCTGCCAAAAAAACCGGAAAAGTACTGTTGGTAACAGAAGATACGAAGGAAGGCAGTGTATTAAGCGAAGTAGCTGCAATCATTTCCGAACACTGTCTATTCGATCTGGACGCACCAATTCAACGACTTGCTGGACCGGATATCCCTGCCATGCCATTTGCGCCTACCATGGAGAAATTTTTCATGGTTAATCCGGATAAAGTGGAAAAGGCAATGCGTGAACTGGCGGAATTTTGACCAGTCATTAATCCAGACAGGAAGAAAAGGAGCGTTTGAAAATGGCAATTGAAAAAATTACCATGCCACAGCTTGGCGAAAGTGTCACGGAAGGCACGATAAACACTTGGCTTGTAAAACCGGGAGATCATGTCAATAAATACGACCCGATTGCTGAAGTAATGACCGATAAGGTAAATGCAGAAGTACCATCATCATTTACCGGTACGATTACGGAATTGATAGCTGATGAGGGGGATACATTGGCTGTAGGAGATTTAATGTGCAACATCAAAGTGGAAGAAAACGAGGCGAAGGAAACAAATCCCGTCAAACCTGCCCAAAATGATGCAACACAAGCACCTCCAAAAGAGCAGGCTGACACTTCCATGAAAAACCGCTATTCTCCCGCTGTGCTAAGATTGGCACAGGAGAACGATATTGATTTAAACGATGTGACCGGAACTGGCAAAGGTGGAAGAATCACAAGGAAAGATATTGAGAAAATTCTGCAAGAAGGCAAACAAACAAAAGCAAAAACAGAAGCGGCTCCTGTTAAGCAAAAAGATGTTGCCACTGCACAGCAAGAAAAGCCCAGCGAAAGTGCCGTCAAGACTTTAACAGGTGATATTGAAATCCCCGTTACCGGCGTCCGCAAAGCGATCGCACAAAATATGGTTCGCTCCAAAAGTGAAATTCCGCATGCCTGGATGACAGTTGAGGCGGATGTGACGGACCTTGTAGCATATCGTGATAAACTAAAAAATGATTTCAAACAAAAGGAAGGGTTTAACCTGACCTACTTTGCTTTTTTCGTCAAAGCAGTTGCGCAAGCATTGAAAAAATATCCGCAATTGAATAGTATGTGGGCTGGAGATAAAATTATCCAAAAGAAGGAAATTAATATATCCATTGCTGTAGCAAATGAAAATGAATTGTTTGTCCCTGTTATCAAGCATGCCGATGACAAAAGCATTAAAGGAATCGCAAAAGAAATTCATGCGCTTGCCGATAAAGCAAGGAATGGCAAATTGACAGCCGATGATATGCAAGGAGGAACATTTACGGTAAATAACACCGGTTCCTTTGGTTCCATCCATTCCATGGGCGTTATCAACTCACCGCAAGCTGCAATATTGCAAGTGGAATCCATCGTCAAGCGTCCTATGATAATTAACAATATGTTTGCTGCAAGAGATATGGTTAATTTAAGTTTGTCGCTGGATCATCGCATATTGGATGGTTTGATTTGCGGAAGATTTTTGCAATACGTAAAAGAACTTTTGGAAACGACAAATGAGTCATCGACGAATATTTATTGATCAGTACAGTCGTTTACATTGAAATTTCCTGGTAAAATTGTTAAGCTAATGATGAAAGCAACAATTACGAATAGTAAGGGGATGGATGTCCAAGATGGATTTTAATTTATTCATGAACGATGTTGTGGATGCAGCACGGCAGGATATTCGTGAAGCAGGCTACGAGGAACTTCGTACTGCAGAAGATGTTGATAATGCATTCAAGCGCAGCGGCACCACACTGGTTATGGTCAATTCCGTTTGTGGCTGTGCAGGCGGCGTAGCACGTCCGGCAGCAGCGAATGCTATTCACTATGATAAACGTCCAGATCATCTGGTAACCGTTTTTGCGGGCCAGGATAAAGAAGCTACTGAAAAAGCCAGAGAATATTTTGTTGGCTATCCGCCATCTTCTCCGTCGTTTGCTTTTCTAAAGGATGGAAAAATTGTTACCATGCTGGAAAGGCATGACATTGAAGGATTCAGTGCAATGGACGTGATGGGCAAATTGCAAAACATTTTTGAAGAAAATTGTGCGGAAGTGTAATTCCGATTACATACTTCGCATCAATTGAGGCTGACTCTAACATACATGGGCCAGCCTCCATTTTTTCTGTAAAACATGGTTGCCGAATCAGAAAACTATGTTTACAATAAGGAAGAAATTAATGTTCAAGGGAGATACGGGCCGTGAAAATTGGCTATCGGACAATCAAAACGGCGATTGGCGCACCAATAGCTATTACGATTGCCCAGCTTTTGGGATTGCAAAACTATGCGACTGCGGGTATATTAACGATGCTCTGTATTCAGCCTTCGAGGAAGCGTTCGGTACTGACAGCGTGGGATAGATTTCTGGCGTGTATTATTGCTAGTCTGTTTTCGTTCGTTTTTTTTGAATTGCTGGGGTACAACACAATTGTTCTGGGAATTATGCTGGCAATATTTATCCCGACTACCGTCGTCATGAAAATAACACAGGGAATTATGACTAGTTCTGTTATCATTATCAATTTGTATATCTCGCAGCATATCGATTACGCCTTTTTATTCAACCAATTCATGCTTATCCTTGTCGGAATAGGCGTCGGTTTGCTTGTGAATTTATACATGCCAAGCCTGGATAAAGCATTGAAGGAAAAACAAAAATTATTGGAGAAAAATTTTCAGACAATACTTTTTGAAATTGCCTCTTATATTCGCAACAAAAACATGACATGGGACGGAAAAGAATTGGCTGAAACGCAAGAAATCCTTGATAAGGTTCTGGATTTGGTAGAGGTGGATAGAGAAAACCATATGCTTCGTGCCAAACACCCATATTATGATTATTTCATCATGCGGGAAAAGCAATTTGAGTTGCTTAAGCAGATGCTTCCCTTAGTAGCAAGGCTGCCGAAACATGATAAATTGTCGGAGCAGATTGCAGATTTCATTGAAAAAGTTTCTGAATCCGTTCATCCAGGCAATACTGCCATTCTTTTTTTGGATGAATTGGAGGAGTTGCGCAAAGCATTTCGTGAAGAAGAATTACCAAAGACGAGGGAAGAATTTGAAACAAGAGCCAATCTATTCCGGCTGCTCCATGATATTGAGGATTATTTGCTGATTAAAAAAAGGTTTAAGCAAAGTGATGTAAAAGAAGGAAAAAAACAGCGGAAGAAAGCTCAAAGTTAAGTGCTTTCGATGTTTTTTTCCTTTTTTGTGTTATAAGAAAGTCTAAAATTCAGGCTGTATGAACGTCACTTGTGGGTGACAGCCACACGTCCGGCTTCAGGTTAAAGAAACATCACCAGACCGGTCGTAATAGACGATAAAAACATCGCAATGATCATGATGAAGATTGCAATTTTCATTCTACGTTCGCGCTTTGATTTTTTTCTTGGCTTTACCTTTCCGGCATGCGGTTTTGTAGCCATGGCAATATCCTCCTCGTGCGATTCATATAACTGTATTTTAACGTGAATAAGTATCGTGTACAAGGGTAAAATGGAGAAAGCATTTTAGCTTGGAACAAAACGGAGGGTAGCTGGATGCAAAATCTCGCGCATATTGCAATAGCTGTCAAAAGCATCGAAAAGGCGCTGCCGTTTTATACGGATTTATTGGGCATCCCTTTAAAATACACAGAAATTATTCCATCCGAAGCCATAAAAGCTGCTTTTCTTCAACTTGGCGAGGTAAGCATCGAATTAATGGAACCGATAAATGCTACGTCTACTATTCAACGTTTCATTGATAAACGCGGGGAAGGAATTCACCATATCGCTTTTGAGGTAGCAAAACTAGAAAAGCAACTGACCAAATTGTCTGAGGCGGGTGTACGATTGGTCGATAAACAGCCAAGACCGGGTGCAAGTGGTTCGCAAGTTGCATTTATACATCCTTCTGCAGCAAATGGCGTACTTTTAGAACTCTGTCAACACAATCACACAACAGGAAATTAGCAGTGTCTTGCTGGTAATGTAAAGGTCATGAATGCTATGATATATATGATAGCAGTTATGCTAATCGTATTTCATTTCTCGCAGTATTAACTGGCTGTACGCCCCTACTTCAATCATTTGGATGAAAAGAAAAATGATAAGTGGGGCCAACAGGACGGTAGTCACTCGGGTATTGCCACAATGGTTTTCGGTGGGACAAGTAAACGCAACCCAAAAATGTCGGTTTTAACCCGAGTTCATTACTTGATCAGTGGGGGAGAAAGGGAAACCTCCCACTAAATGAAGTTTCACTTTATAGTATGCAAGCGGAAGGGAAGATTGAAATGACAGAGGTCAACAAAGAGAGACTTGTAAAAGAGTTTATGGAATTGGTGCAAGTTGATTCAGAAACAAAAAATGAAGCAGAAATTTCCGACGTTCTGAAGAAGAAGTTTACAGAACTCGGTTTAGATGTTGTAGAGGATAATGCAAAAGAAGTAACAGGACATGGAGCAGGAAATCTTATTTGCACGTTAAAGGGTACCAAAAAAGACAGCGATACAATTTACTTTACATCCCATATGGATACGGTTGTCCCAGGACAAAATATTAAGCCTTCGATTAAAGATGGCTATATCGTTTCCGATGGGACAACTATTTTAGGCTCCGATGATAAAGCAGGTTTGGCAGCAATATTGGAAGCTATCCGAACCATTCAGGAAAAAGGAATCGAACATGGAGATGTGCAATTTATCATTACAGTCGGTGAAGAATCCGGTCTGGTAGGGGCAAAAGCATTGGACCGCTCCAAGTTGCATGCTGATTATGGCTATGCCATCGACAGTGATGGACCGGTTGGTGATATCGTTGTCGCCGCACCAACCCAAGCAAAAATTTTGGCAACTGTAAAAGGCAAAACAGCTCACGCAGGTGTTGCACCCGAAAAAGGCATTTCCGCAATAACGCTTGCAGCCAAAGCGATTTCCAACATGCCACTCGGCCGTATTGATGAAGAAACGACAGCCAACATCGGCTATTTCCGCGGAGGCCAGCAAACAAATATTGTATGTGATCATGTGGAGATTTTAGCTGAAGCAAGATCGCTTGTTCCTGAGAAGATGGAAGCACAAGTAGAAAAAATGAAAAAAGCATTTGAATCAGCTGCAGAGGAGTTTGGCGGCGAGGCAATTGTTGATGTAAAAGTAATGTACCCCGGTTATAAACAGGAAGCCGGAGACAAGGTTGTCGAAGTTGCCAGAAAAGCTGCCAAAACGATTGGTAGGGAAAGTAAACTTGTAAAAAGTGGCGGGGGCAGTGATGCCAATGTAATAGCCGGTTATGGTATTCCAACGGTCAATCTTGCGGTTGGCTATGAGGAAATTCATACAACCAACGAAAGAATCCCTGTCAGCGAGCTCGAAAAAGTTTGCGAACTCGTTCTTGCAATTATCCAAGAGGTTGCACAAACAAAATAAAGGGCATTAAAATCTTCCTGTCCAGTTACAGGAAGATTTTTTCAGTTTCTGGTATAATTATACAAACGGGAGTTCGACTGAAGGGACTGGGGGGACTGCAATATGGTGAGAAAAAAGAATCATGCACGGGTCATTTTCCATATTGATATGAATTGCTTTTATGCCTCTGTTGAAATAGCAGCAAACCCAAAACTAAAAGGCAAACCTTTGGCCATTGCCGGTGACCCTCGTGAAAGAAAAGGGATTATTGTAACAAGCAGTTATGAAGCGCGGGCAAAAGGAATCAAAACAACGATGCCACTGTGGCAGGCTAGAAAACTTTGCCCGGAGCTGATTGTACTCAAACCCGATTTTGACAAATATCGTGCGGCATCAAGGAAGATTTTTACAATGCTTTCACAAGTTACTCCCCGTATACAACCCGTTTCTATCGATGAGGGATATATGGATGTAACCGAAGTAGCGGCTGAACATGACCCTATTGCAATAGCCGTCAATTTGCAAAAGGATATATTCAAACAGCTGCAATTGCCTTCCAGTATCGGGATTGCCCCTAACAAATTCTTGGCAAAAATGGCTTCTGATATGAAGAAACCGCTTGGAATTACGATTTTACGAAAAAGGGATATTCCACAAAAATTATGGCCAATGCCAATTGGGGACATGCATGGTGTCGGTGTCAAAACAGCGGAAAAGCTGGATAAGATTGGTGTTCAGACAATTGGTGATCTGGCGCATGCAGACATATATCAATTGAAGCGGCTTCTTGGCATAAATGGGGAAAGGCTTAGAAATCGTGCCAATGGGATCGACAATAACCCGGTTGACCCAGATGCTGTAAATGAATTTAAAAGCATTGGAAGCTCGCAAACCTTACCGGAGGACACAGTGGATCCAAGAGAGATCCAAAAATGGCTTTCAATACTTGCAGAAAATGTGGAGAGGCGTCTCAAACGGAAACAGGCTGCCGGAAAAACCATTCAACTCATGCTTCGCTATCATGATCGAAAAACGATCACAAGAAGTAAAAAGCTCCCGGATTATATTGACCAAAAAGAAGATATGATCCAGATAACCAATGATCTGCTGCAAAAGCATTGGGACGGGGAGCCGATTCGCTTAATTGGCATAACCGTTCAGGACGCTGAAGAGAAAAAAAGCATTCTAAAACAGCTGGACTTATTCTCTTATGAAAAAGAGGAAACAAAAGCCAAGCTTGACCATACCATCCAAGCATTGAATCAAAAATATGGCAAAGACGTTATACGAAAATCGGACGGAATCCATAAAGGAGATACAGACTTGCGTACCAGTTTTCAAAAAGACGTGCTAATGGATTATCAAAAAAGCGATGACTAAAAACCATGCGAAGACTCGCATGGTTTTTAGTCGGCAATTTTAAAAGGATTGTTGCATTCTCCATTATTGTATTTTAATTAACAGTAGAAATGGACTAAGAAGTGTTTTCATTATTCTCCAGTTCAAATATAGATAAGGGTGTTAGCTGACAATGCATTCTCTTGAATCCTGTCAACCTTGCATTATTGAAGGAGAATAAAAAGAGCTTTGATGAAACTTATGCCACCGCAAATGGAATACACCCGCTTTTCCCGGGCGGCTGGTGATCCTCCTCGTGCTAATGCACTCCGGGGTCTCACCGATACCTTTTTTCCCGGAGGATTCTCGCATTTGCTGGTAGAGTCCTTTAAAATGCAATACGATTTAGTTACAACAGGTACGCTAAAACGCTTTTAAACATGGCTCTGACAAATTAGCCCATGATGGTGCTTCTACTTCAGCGTATCGAGAAAGGCTTACGTCGTCCTTATATCCGCAAGCAACAAACGATATAAAATGGCTCTTTGGTTAAAACTATTTCATTATCTTTGAAACAATTGCCTGACCGATTTTACTGTTAGGGTATCGCAGAGATACATCAAATTTGGTTGATTGTTTCAGGATACCTTTCGAATGGGAGAAGGTGTCAAAACTGAATTTTCCATGGTATGCACCCATGCCGCTATCGCCTACTCCTCCAAAGGGTAAATAAGGGTTGGCAAGATGATACAGCGTATCGTTAATACAGCCGCCACCAAATGAAAGATTTTCAATAACTTTGCGCTGACTTTCATCTGATTCACCGAAATAATACAATGCCAATGGTTTAGGCTTGTTTTTCAGAGTCCATATCACTTCATCCAAATTGGAAAATGTCAGAATGGGCAGCAATGGACCGAAGATTTCCTGCTCCATAATAGGATTGTCCCAATCAACCTGGTCGATAACGGTCGGTTCGATGATAAGCTGTTCTTCATCCAATCTTCCGCCCAATAAAATATTCCCATCCTGCATCAATTCACGAAGTCTCGTAAAATGATTTTGGTTGACAATTTTAGCATAATTACTGTTTTTTAATGGGTCTTTTCCATAAAATGATCGTAGCTGTTTTTTCATGGCGCGCAACAGCTTCGTTTTCAATTTATCATGGACAAGAATATAATCGGGAGCTACACAGGTTTGTCCGGCGTTGGTGAATTTCCCCCAAACAATCCGCTTTGCCGTGAGATTCACTTTTGCATCTTTGTCCACGATTGCCGGACTTTTGCCCCCTAGCTCCAACGTTACGGGAGTGAGGTGTTCACTTGCAGCACGCATGACTGATTTGCCAACATCTGTACTGCCTGTAAAAAAGATATAATCAAATTTTTCCTGCAGCAATTGCTGACTGATTTCTTTTTCACCTTCCACAATGGCAAAGAATGCAGCATCAAATGCTTTACCTACCATTTCCGCAAGACATGCGGAAACTGCTTGGCTGTATTCCGACGGTTTTAGTACAACGGTGTTACCGGCAGCAATTGCACCAATAACCGGAGCAATCGCAAGCTGAAAAGGATAATTCCATGGCGAGATAATAAGTACCGTACCATAAGGCTCATTGACGATATAGTTGATTGTACCTTTATGAGTCAGCGGCGCACTTGTTTTCTCCTGCTTCATCCATCTTTTTAAATTTTTGATTGCTACATCAAGTTCAGCATAAACAAACCCGATTTCGGTGGTCAATGCTTCTTGACGCGATTTGTTTAAATCCTTTTGAAGTGCCTCGTAAAGTGCCTCTTCATTTTCTTTTATCATGGACCGCAAATTTTGCAGCTGCTTCAGGCGAAAATCATATGATAATGTCTTACCTGTAAGAAAAAATTCTCTTTGTGCATCAACTATTCCATGAACATCCACTCTCTCAATTCCCCTTTCCGTCAAATAGTAACTTCATAAAAATCGTTTGCGATTTCGGTATTTTGAAATATGTTTCGTGCTTCCTCCAAAAGGGCAGGAAGTTCATCCTTTTGGTATCTGGAGGATATATGTGTCAGCACCAAACGCTTGACATCGCCCTGTGCAGCAAGACTTGCCGCCTGGGTAGTGGTGGAATGAAAATAATTTTTTGCCAGTGTTTCACTTGCAGCATTAAACGTTGCTTCGTGCACTAGAACGTCGGAATGTGACACAAAGGGTGCATGGTCATATAGTTTCGATCTGGTATCTCCCATAATGGTAATGATTTTTCCCCGCTTGTTGGGACCAATAAAGTTTTTTCGCTCCAGAATTTCCCCAGTTGCAAGCTTGACGGTTTCGTTTTCTTTGATTTGCTGATAAATCGGTCCGGGACGAATTCCAAGCTGTTGCAGTTTTTCAGGCAATAATTCACCTGGCTTGTCCTTTTGGACGACACGAAATCCATAACTATCGATCCCATGATCAAGTTTCATACAGCTGACTGAAAAATTATCCTCGTCAAATAAAAGGCCTTGGGTGATTTCAACAATTTCCAGCGGGTAGCTCAAGTGTGTCTTGCTGACGGTCAAGCTTGTTTCTATAAATGCTTTAATTCCTTCTGGTCCGTAAACTGTCAGCTTGTCCGTACCGCCTTGAAAAGAACGACTGCTCAAAAATCCCGGAAGTCCGTATATATGATCCCCATGCAAGTGGGTAATGAATATTTTATTTATTTTTCCGGGCTTGATCGTTGTATGCAATATCTGATGTTGCGTTGCCTCACCGCAGTCAAACAGCCAAATATGTTTATCTTCTTGCAGCAGTGATAATGCAATGGCTGTGACATTTCTTTCTTTTGAAGGAACACCGGCACCAGTACCAAGAAATAGCAACTCCATCGTATACCCTCCTGTCGTTATTTCCAGCCGCGTTCGTATTGCACGGGTGCTGTCAACTCGGCGTGCAATTCATCTGCAGCTGCTTTAGCCCAGTATGGATTTCGCAGAAGGGACCTGCCTATAACCACCATATCGGCACGGTCGTTCTGCAGTATTTCCTCTGCTTGTATGCCGGTCGTAATCAAGCCAACCGCGCCTGTCGGGATATTTGCTTCATGTTTGATTTGATCGCACCGGTTTACCTGATAGCCTGGGTAGGCGTTAATTTTGGCATGGACAACTCCGCCGGAACTGCAATCAATTAAGTCAACACCAGCCATTTTCATTTGCTCGGAAAAATAAAGTATATCCGTCATACGGTTGCCTTCTGGCTGGTATTCATTTGTTGAAATACGAACAAACAGCGGGCCCTCCCACACTTCTTTGACAGCTTGAATGATTTCGTTTAAAAAGCGGTAGCGATTCTCTTTGCTTCCCCCATAAAGATCACTGCGATGATTTGCAAGTGGCGAAAGAAATTCATTAATTAGATAGCCGTGGGCGGCATGAATTTCGATAATGTCAAATCCGGCCTGTTTTGCTCTGCTTGCCCCTTTTTTAAATGCATCAATCGTACGTTCGATATCAGCTATATCCATTTCGTTCGGCGTTTTCGATTTTTCATCAAAGCCGATTGCCGATGGGGCAAAAATGTCACCATCAAGTTCTGCTTTTCTTCCGGCATGTGCGAGCTGAATTCCCGTTTTTGCACCATAGCTGTGCAACTGCTCATTTAATTCTTTCAAACCATCAATATGTTCATCTTCCCAGATTCCCAAATCCCTTGGAGATATTCTTCCTTCCGGTAACACGGCAGTAGCTTCTGTCATCACAAGACCCACTTGTCCGACGGCCCTGGAAACATAATGGGTCATATGAAATGGCGTAATTTTACCATCTTCATTAAAACAGGAATACATGCACATTGGTGACATCGCAATACGATTTTTAATGGTTATATTATTAAATGTAATTGGTGTAAAAAGTTTCGACAATTTATATTTCCTCCTCGTAAAATCAGCTTTATATTTTTAGATTGTGGCGGCAATCAATCGCTTTTTTCGGAAAATCAGTAATTAGTCCATCACAGCCCAGTGTCATACATGCCAGCATTTGCCGCATTTTATTTGGGGTATACACCCGCAGCTTGATATGCTTTTTTTGACAGGCTTTAAGCAGTTTCGGCCGGAGCAAGGAAGTTTTAACATGCACAGCATCCGCACCGAGATCTATCGCAGCAGACAAAGGATTAAAAAATCTTTTGCTTGTTAAATAAGCGACTTCTGCCCGTGTATTGCATGATTTTAGCTTTTTTACACTGACTGGGTTAAAGGTGGAAATGATGGTGCGATCCGCCAGTTGATAAGCTGCCAGTATTTCCAAAACAATTTCTTCCAAGTGCTTATATGCTATTTTATTATTTTTGAGCTCCAAATTTAAGCGCAACGGCTTATCTTTAACCCATTGGAGAAATTCCTCCAAAGTGGGGATTGGTGTTTTGCCATATTTGTGCATAAAATTAAAATTTGCGTTTAAATCTTTGATTTGCGAATAAGTCATGTCCTTGATAAGGCCTGGTGTTTTTGTTGTCCGATTCAGACGTTCATCATGAATTAAAACTGGTATATTATCTTTTGTTAGCTGCACGTCTGTTTCAATACCTTCAGCACCATATTCATGTGCAAGCTGAAAGGCTATCATCGTGTTCTCCGGAGCGTTGCCACTGGCCCCGCGATGGGCAAAAATGGTACACGCCATATTTTCACCTCTTTAAATGATTGTGTTTGTTTTTTAAAGGAAAGTCAATTATGTTGTTGCTTTTACGAAAATGGGTAAATGACTTTTATAGAAAAAAAAGCGCAAGCGCCCTTACAGGCTAAAAGTGCGACGTCCTGGGGTTGCGGTTACTCTCCATAACGCCTGTACTAGCACGTCCTATGCGTCGTAGTAACGTACAAACTTGAGCACTTTGGGGCTGCGGTTACTCGCCCCATCAAAAAGCTCTGGGACTGCGATTACTAGTCCCACCCAAAACCTTTGGGTCTGCGATTACTCGCCCCATCAAAACATCTGCTAGTTGCTGGGCGCTGGAGCCGAACGTGGCTGTCGCTGAAAGTGACATTAACACAGCCTGCATGTAATACTTTCTTATACTATAAAAAAATCGTAGAATAAAAATGGATGCTACATTTTCTTTGAATGAACATAAGGTGGCGTATGAATGGTAGTACATGACAAACTATCTGTAAAAAAAATTATGATAACTGGTGCTTCAAGTGGAATTGGCGCAAATTTGGCAAACGAAATTGCCCAACATGGTGGAATTCCAATTCTAATTGCGAGATCGGTTGATAAATTACATTCCTTGCACAATAGTATATACAAATATTATCAAATCGATTGCCCAGTTTATGAACTTGATTTACGCGAAGAAAGGGATATAAAGCAGAAAGTGAATCAAATATTTGCGGAACAAGGATCAGTAGATGCTTTGATTAACAATGCCGGTGCAGGAAAATTCGCATATGTGCAGCATATCGAACCAAGCGAGGTTGACTGGATGTTTTCGTTAAATGTAAAAGGTTTAATGTATATAACGAAATTGATGATCAATCATTTTATGGAAAATGATGTGCACGGCCATATCGTGAACATTGCCTCGCAAGCCGGAAAAATGGCAACACCAAAGTCAGCAGTATACGCTGCCAGCAAACACGCTGTTTTAGGATTTACGAACGCATTGCGTTTGGAGATGAAAGAAAAACATATTTTTGTAACAGCAGTCAATTTAGGACCTGTTAAAACAAATTTCTTTGCAAATGCAGACCCAGAAGGAACGTATCAAAAAAATGTCGCCCGTTATATGCTTGATCCACAAAATGTTGCAAGAAAAATCACCTCCCATTTATTTACGCCAAAAAGAGAAATCAATATGCCTTGGTGGATGGAATGGGGCAGCAGGTTATATGGACTCTGTCCAGGTATGATGGAAAGGTTATTGCGCAGTCAATTTAATAAAAAATAATAGGCGGGTGATATGCATGAAATTGGCAATTACAGAAAGTGCATTGGAAAGATTACAAGCAGTAGGTGCAAACCGTTATGCGAATCTACTATTATGGTATGATATTGAAGGTTGCGGCTGTGGTGTAAATGGTGTCAATCGCATCTTGTTTACAAACGACATGAAGGACACATATAAAAAAGTTGATAATAATAGCGATTTTTGCGTGTGGGTGCCCGAACAGCAAATGATTTTTTTCGCTGAAGAAATGACGCTTGAACGAAGAGGAGGTTTGTTACGGTTGAAAAGCGCAAGCGAAATGTTAAATGCTTTTATTTCGCCACAAAGTTTGCTTGATTTTCCGGAGCAAATCAAAAGTTGATGATTTGCTCCGGGACAACCTACTATATTCAACGATGATTTTCATAAACAATCGGTTTCGTCAGTTCCTTTAATTTGCTATACAGTTTATTGTTTAGCGGGGAAGATATGCTCATATTTTCGTCTAACTGGTCGATTGTGCTAGCTCCAAAAACGGCACTTGCCACAGCTGGATGTGTCAAAACATAACCCAATGCCAGTTCGTTAATGGATTGCTGTCCTTTGATATTTTCCAATGTTTGTTGAATGGATCGCAATTCGGCAAAAGAATAGCTTAAATAGCCATCCGGATGTTTGTCGGCCAGTTTTTCCTTGCCTTTTTCGGATAATATTCCTTTCGCCAAGGGACCCCGTGCCAGAACACTGATTTGGTTCTTTTGTAAAAGATCGAGCACTTCTTCTTCTGCCCGCCGGTCAAGCATATTGTACTGCAGCATAACGGCATCTATGTTTGATTTCTTTACATACTCCCTAATGACATTTGGACGGATAGATGAAATGCCATAAGCGCGAATGACTCCCTCTTTTTTCAGTGTTTCAAAAGCTTCAATCGTTTCATCAATGGGATCGTCGATGGTACCACCGTGGAGCATATAAAAGTCAATATAATCAGTTTGTAGGCGGGCAAGGCTGTCCTTTACTGCCTTTTGTATATAAGCAGGGCTTGGGTCCCAGAACCAATCTTTTGTCGCAGCGTTGAAGTGATTGCCTACTTTCGTTGTCAGAATAATATCTTTTCTTTTATCCCGTATTGCCTCACCGACAATTTTTTCATTTTCACCAAAATCATATAAATCTGCCGTATCCAAATGGTTGATCCCGTTGGCTAAGGCTTTATCAATGATGTTTTTGGTTTTTTGTTTATTCCTACCTAGCGACATACAGCCCAGTGTCAGTTCGGAAATATAAATGTCCGATTTACCCAATCGGTTTTGTTTCATGTGATAACCCCCAGACAAAGTATCATTTATTTGCTTTTAAGTTCATCATAAAGGGTAACGGGTAAAGAAACAATTGATTCATCTGTAAAGGCGTGTATTTCCTATCGTATGGTAAAATAGATATGCTAATGATAGATGAGGTGAAATAGATGATGGATAAATTTAAAGAAAAAACATTGGAGACGGAAAAAATTTTCAGTGGAAAGGTTGTAAACTTGCAGGTTGATAAAGTGCTGCTTCCGGACGGAAACACTGCAACAAGGGAATTAATTAAACATCCCGGTGCAGTAGCTGTCATTGCTTTAAATAATGACCATAAAATCGTTTTTGTAAAACAGTATCGCAAACCATGTGAGCGTTCCCTGGTAGAAATTCCAGCGGGAAAATTGGAGCCTGGTGAAGATCCCGTGCAGGCTGCAAAGCGTGAATTGGAAGAAGAAACTGGATATCAAGCCAAAGAATTGGAATATGTAACGTCCTTTTATTCCTCGCCGGGGTTTGCTGATGAATTATTGCATATATACTTGGCAACGGATATTGAAAAGGCAACCCATCCGCTACAGGGCGATGCTGATGAATTTATTGAAATCTTGGAACTGACCTTGCAACAAGCGAAGCAGTATGTTGCACAGCAAAAAATCTGTGATGCAAAGACCAACTACGCGGTACTGTATATGGAATTGGCGGAAATGAGGAAGTCGCTGTGATGCATACATTTTTTGCGGATTTGCACATACACATTGGCAGGGATATGTTTGATCACCCTGTTAAAATTACGGGTGCAAAAACATTGACGCTGACAAATGTTCTGAAAGAAGCAAGCAGAAATAAGGGGATTGATCTGGTTGGGGTTATCGACTGCCATTCTCCACATGTTCAGACAGAAATCAAACGGTTGATTCAAGAGAAAAAAGCAAGCGAGCTTGTTGATGGTGGCATTCGGTTTGAAAATGTAACCTTGCTGTTGGGCAGTGAAATAGAGGTTTATGATCAATTTTGTCATGGTCCAATACACGTGCTATGTTATTTTCCATACCTGGAGACAATGGAGGCATTCAGTGAATGGCTTGCGGAAAGATTAAAAAACATTACGCTCAGTTCACAGCGATATTATGGGACAGCAAAGGAATTACAGCATAAAGTGAAATCGTTAGATGGAATATTCATCCCAGCACATGTGTTTACACCTTTTAAAAGCTTGTATGGTAAAGGGGTACACACTTCATTAAAGGAAGTACTTGATGCGGATTTAATTGATGGGATCGAGCTTGGCTTAAGCGCAGATACAAAGATGGCCGATCAAATTTCGGAACTTCACCGCTACACCTTCGTATCCAATTCGGATGCACACTCATTGCCTAAGATTGCCCGTGAATATCAGGCAATGTCTATGAAGGAAGTCTCTTTTAAAGAGTTTCGATTGGTTCTCCAAGGGAAACAAGGCAGGAAAGTTGCCGCCAATTACGGAATGAATCCGCTGCTTGGGAAATATTACACCACTGTCTGTAAAGATTGTTTGCACCCTTTGTCGGTACATGCGGAGGTGTGCACCCATTGCGGATCCACAAAAATTATTAAAGGGGTATCCGACCGGGTGAAAGAACTATCGGACGCAATGGAGCTGCCAGATAGGCCGCCATATATGTATCAGGTACCGCTGGAATATTTGCCCAAGCTTGGACCGAAAACTTACGCCAAACTGCTGAAATGTTTTGGGACGGAAATGGAAGTGATCCATCATGCGTCATTGGATGAACTAAAAGAAGTTGTGCCGGACAAGATGGTGGAGATGATATTGCAAATGCGTGCCGGAAAACTTGCAATTAGCGCCGGTGGCGGGGGAAAGTATGGACACGTGAAATCTTAAATGAAAATATGAATGATAGATTTTTGGTATTTTTGCATGGAAACAATCATAGATTTCTTATAGAAAGCGAACAATGAACGGAGGGTTTCCATGCAAATTAAAAAACGGCAGGCCATTGATTATATAAAAAACAACGCAAGTGTTTATACCTTTATGGTCATTTTGTTTTTTACGGGGATTATTTTTGGTGCAGTTATCGTTAATAGTATGAATTTCGTGCAAAAACACGATTTGTTTTTTTATTTGGAAAGGTTTTTCGGTGAAATTTCCAATAACCAGCATATAGAACGAGTGGATATATTAAAAGAAAGCTTCTTTTATCATTTAAAATATTTATTATTGATGTTCATTCTTGGTTTTTCAGTTATTGGTCTGCCTGTAGTGTGGCTTTTGCTATTTCTGAAAGGAATTGTCGTCGGTTTCTCAGTTGGCTTCATCGTGAATCAATTGGGCATGCAAGGACTTGTACTTTCGGCATTATCCATTGCCCCACAAAATTTGGTCGTTATACCGGTATATATTGTTGCAGGCAGTTTATCGATGATTTTTTCATTGGCTTTAATCAACAAACTGTTTTCCAGGAGGTTCTCTCCAACGCCGGTATTTCATTCATTTGGGAAATATTTCACGATATTTTTGGGTCTTGTTTTACTATCCTTTGGTGCAGCGGCTATCGAAGCATACATTGCCAATGGTGCAATGGTCTCCATCATAAAATCATTTTATTCCAAAGCATAGGTAAGGGAATAACCATTTCTTTTTACAAATTATAATAAATATAATATAGTAAGTAATATAAAGAACAAAGGCACAAGTCCTTACAGGCTAAAAGCGCGACGTCCTGGGACTGCGATTACTCGCCCCACCCAAAACCCTTGGGACTGCGATTACTCGTCCCATCGAAAACCATTTGCTAGTTGCTGGGCGCTGGAGCCGGACGTAGCTGTCATGGCAAATGACATTAATACAGCTTGGTTTTATACTTTCTTTATCCTTAAAAAACTTCCAATTTGTTTTGACAGCCGTTTTATGTGTGCATATAATAAAGATGGGATATGAGGGAGGGGAACCTGTCATGGAACATCGCATAGATCGGGTAAAAAAACTGTTGCACGCACAAAGTTACAAGCTGACACCTCAGCGGGAGGCTACGGTCAGAGTGCTGCTCGAACGGGAACAGGATCACCTCAGTGCGGAAGAAATTTATTTGCTCGTCAAGGAAAAAGCACCGGAAATTGGCTTGGCAACAGTGTACCGTACGCTGGAATTATTATCCGAATTAAAGATCGTAGACAAAATCAATTTTGGTGATGGTGTTTCACGATACGACCTCCGTAAAGAAGGAGCCGAACACTTCCATCATCATCTTGTATGTATTGAATGCGGATCCGTAGAAGAAATAGTTGATGACCTGCTTGTAGATGTTGAGAAATTGGTCGAATCTGAGTGGGGATTTCAGGTAAAGGACCATCGCTTAACATTTCACGGGATTTGTAAGCAATGCCAGCAAGCAGCAGTAAAAACCCCGTTATGAACTTTGGCCTTTTTGAAAACGAAAAAGGCCTCATTTATTTTTATGGCACGCAACCATGCCAAAGATTCGGACAAGTTAGCAATAATATGTATAAACCTTTGCTTTTTTGGCATATCTTTTTAATATCGGTGAATTGATAGCAGATGTTAAAGGGAGAATTGCCATGAAACGCATGATTTGGGATACGGTAAAGATTTTTATTATTTTTGTTGCATGCACATGTCTGTTTTATTTTGGATTGCGCATGATGCATACGGAATACGAACAATATCATCGCTATGATCTGCCGGAAGGGCCGGCAGTTAAAGTGTTTGGCAATGATGGAGGCACAAAAATACGATTTCCAATTATTTTTAGGTTTGGAGAGTAGCAGAATGCTCAAAGATGCAATGGAAGATTTCTTTCATTATTTGCAAATAGAAAGAGGACTGGCAGCCAACACGTTGCAGTCCTATCAGCGCGATCTTGCATCCTACCTTTTATATATTGAAAAGAAAACATTGAAACAAACATGGAATCAGGTCACAAGGGGTGACATTGTCTCTCATTTGTATCAATTAAAAGACGATGGTAAATCTGCCGCGACATTGGCAAGAAATCTTTCCGCGATAAGGGCATTCCATCGTTTTTTGCTTCAGGATGGCATCGTAAAGGAAGACCCAAGTCTACATATTGAAACCCCGAAAAAGGACAGACATTTGCCGGATGTGCTTTCCGTAAAGGACGTTGAAACAATATTGAATATTGGCGGCAGCAAACCACTCGATATCCGTAATAGGGCAATGCTCGAATTAATGTATGCGACCGGTGTCCGTGTATCCGAGCTTATCGGTCTGGATATTGGAGATGTCCATTTAACGATGGGTTTTTTGCGCTGTTTTGGGAAAGGATCCAAGGAAAGGATTATTCCAATTGGTAACTCGGCAATTGATGCCGTAGAAAAGTATATCCAAATCGCCCGCCCAAAACTGCTCCAAAAAAAGACTACAGAAAACGCATTATTTGTCAATCAGCATGGCAAACGTTTAACAAGGCAGGGTTTTTGGAAAATCCTAAAAAAAACCGCTAAGGAAAAACAAATAAAAAAAGAAATTACACCGCATACACTCAGGCATTCTTTTGCAACACATCTGTTGGAAAATGGTGCGGATATCCGAGCTGTTCAGGAAATGCTCGGTCATGCCGATATTTCTACAACGCAAATTTACACCCATGTAACAAGAAGCAGAATGAAGGATATATATCAAAAATATCATCCGAGAGCGTAAATTTTTGTTTTTGGTTGTCTGACATCATACGACGATGTACAATAAAACCAGAATCCAAGCTAGTGAACATATTTGCCAAAGGAGGAAATTGTCATGGTAAAATTTAAAAGGGTTTTCTTAATCGTCATGGATTCCGTTGGGATAGGGGAAGCTCCTGATGCAGAACGGTTTGATGACAAAGGGGCGGATACATTGGGCCACATTGCAGAACGTATGGACGGACTCAATATGCCGAACATGGGCAAGCTGGGCTTAAGCAATATCCGAAAGATCAAAGGAATTGAAAAGGCAGAACATCCGATGGCGTATTATACAAAGATGCAAGAAGCATCCAATGGTAAAGATACAATGACAGGACATTGGGAAATAATGGGACTTAACATCCAAAAACCATTCCGCACATTCCCGGATGGATTTCCAGCTGAATTAATTGAAGAATTAGAAAAGCGCACGGGCAGAAAGGTAATCGGTAACAAACCCGCATCCGGAACAGTTATTTTGGATGAACTTGGTGAGGAACATATGAAAACTGGGGCATTGATCGTATATACATCTGCCGATTCAGTCCTGCAAATAGCTGCGCATGAAGATATTGTTCCATTGGAAGAACTATATCATATTTGTGAAATTGCCAGGGAACTGACACTGGATGAAAAATATATGGTGGGAAGAGTGATTGCGAGACCTTTTGTTGGCAAGCCCGGTGCATTCGAACGAACAGCAAATCGACATGATTATGCGCTGAAGCCATTTGGACGGACCGTTATGAACGAATTAAAGGACAGCGGCTTCGATGTCATCGCACTCGGTAAAATATCCGATATATACGATGGTGAAGGGGTTACGGAAGCTATTCGTACAGCGGATAATGGTGATGGGATTACGAAGATTTCCGAAACGATGGATAAGGATTTCCATGGTATCAGCTTTTTGAATTTGGTTGATTTCGATGCGAAATACGGTCATCGCCGCGATCCACAAGGATATGGCGAGGCATTGGAATACTTTGATAACAGACTGCCGGAAATTTTGAATAAACTTAAACGTGATGATTTATTAATCATCACTGCAGATCATGGAAATGATCCAATTCATCATGGAACGGATCATACAAGGGAGTATGTACCTTTAATTGTTTATCATACCGGCATTAAAGAAGGTAAGGAATTGCCTCTACGAAGGACTTTTGCAGACATAGGGGCTACGATTGCCGACAATTTCTCCATTCAAAGCCCTGAGCATGGTGTCAGCTTTTTGAAAGATATAGAAAACTGACGGGAGGAAAAAGCAATGTATGAAAATTTTATCAATGATGCCAGCTTTTATATCGAACAAAAAATAAAAACAAAACCCAGCGTAGGGCTGATCCTTGGTTCAGGCTTGGGCATTTTGGCTGATGAAATAAAAGACTCGGTTACGATTGGATACAAACATATTCCTCATTTTCCGGAATCTACTGTTTCCGGTCATAAGGGACAACTTGTCATTGGTGAACTTGAAGGAATGCAAGTGATTGCCATGCAAGGTCGCTTTCACTATTATGAAGGATATTCCATGCAGCAAGTTACTTTTCCAATCCGTGTCATGAAAGAACTTGGAGTGGAAACACTGATCGTTACGAATGCAGCCGGTGGTATCAATAAAGAATATGAGCCGGGAACATTGATGATTATTCAGGATCATATTAACAATATGGGAACAAATCCTTTAATTGGTCCAAATGATGAAACAATGGGGGACCGTTTTCCCGACATGACACAGGCATATGATGTAGCATTGATAAAGCTTGCTAAAACGTGCGCGAATGAACTGGGAATTGGTGTAGAGCAGGGTGTTTATGTCGCTAATCCTGGGCCGAATTATGAAACCCCGGCAGAGATTCGCATGCTTCGTATACTTGGCGGAGATGCAGTCGGCATGTCGACCGTGCCGGAAGTCATTGCAGCGAGACACGCAGGTATGCGTGTTTTGGGCATATCCTGTATTTCCAATATGGCTGCAGGTATATTGGACCAGCCACTGACACACCAAGAGGTAATAGAAACGACAAACAAAGTAAGAGAGGACTTTCTTCGGTTGATTAAAAGAATTGTACACAATCTGCCGAAATAAAAGGAGGGGAAAAATGAGAATTACGGATATTATCGAAAAAAAACGCGATGGAAATGAATTGACAAAAGATGAGATTGACTTTTTCGTGGATGGCTATACAAAAGGTGAGATTCCCGATTATCAGATTAGTGCCTTGCTAATGGCAATATATTTTCAAGATATGACCGCAAAGGAACGTGCGCTGCTTACTTCTGCAATGGTCGAATCAGGTGACCAGATTGATCTGTCGGCAATTGAAGGAATCAAGGTTGATAAGCATTCTACCGGTGGGGTGGGAGACACTACCACATTAATTTTGGGGCCACTGGTTTCTTCACTGGGCGTGCCCGTGGCGAAAATGAGCGGGCGAGGGCTTGGTCATACAGGTGGTACACTGGATAAATTGGAATCAGTCCCGGGCTTTCATATCGAGCTGTCAAATGATGAGTTTATCAATCTTGTTAATAACAATAAATTGGCGGTAATTGGACAGTCAGGCAATCTGACACCCGCAGATAAGAAAATGTATAGTTTACGTGATGTGACGGGAACAGTCAACTCCATAGCGCTGATTGCAAGTTCAATCATGAGTAAAAAAATAGCGTCTGGCGCAGATGCAATTGTTCTCGATGTTAAAACCGGGGCAGGTGCTTTTATGAAAAAACTGCACGACGCAGAGGAACTGGCACATGCAATGGTTTCTATCGGCAATCATGTCGGAAGAAAAACAATGGCTGTTATTTCAGACATGAGCCAGCCACTTGGATATGCAATCGGAAACGCGCTCGAAGTAAAAGAAGCGATTAAAACATTACAGGGAAATGGTCCCAAGGATTTAACAGAACTGTGTTTGACACTTGGCAGCAGGATGGTCGTGCTTGCCAAACAGGCTGAAACGATTGAAGAAGCGAGAGAGAAGCTCACACAAAATTTGGCAAATGGACAGGCGTTTGCACAGTTTAAAAAGTTTCTCGCTTCACAAGGCGGCGACGGAAGTGTTGCAGACAACACGGATTTATTGCCAAGGTCGAAATGGCAAATTGATTTGCCTGCAAAAAAATCCGGTTATGTTTCAGAAATCATTGCGGACAGAATTGGCAAAGCCGCCATGCTTCTTGGAGCGGGAAGGGCCACGAAAGATTCTGAAATTGATCTTGCTGTAGGAATTATGCTACAGAAAAAAGTCGGCGATCAGGTTAAGCAAGATGAGCCGCTTTTGACACTTCATACGAATACGCAAGACGTTGAATCTGTAAAAGAGTTGCTATACAGCAGTATTGCAATTTCCGAACAACCCGTCAAAGCCCCAACCCTGATTTATGGAACAATTGAAGATTAGCTGCATGAAATGACTAAGCGTTCGTCTAAACTGATAGACGGACGCTTTTTTTACGATAGACGGTTATAAAAATTCTTTGTAATGGAAAGCATAGTGCTATATTGAATGCTGGAGGTATAATCATGAAAAAGTGTGCTTTTCTATTGCTTGGGATGTTATTGTTGATGGCAACAGCACTGACACCGGCTGCTTTTGCCGAGGAAAAAACCGCCGATAAACCCGATTTGGCGAAGGATGCGAAGTCTGCCATCATGCTTGAGCGAGATACAGGGAAAATATTATTCGAAAAGGATGCCGATAAACCGCTACCACCTGCAAGCATGACAAAACTCATGACCCTTTTAATTATTATGGAGGAGTTAGAGAATGGGAATTTAAATAAAAAGGAAAAAGTAAGGATCAGTGAAAATGCTGCTTCAATGGGAGGTTCACAGATTTTTCTTGAAGCCGGCGAGGAAATGACCGTTGATGATTTGCTGAAAGGGATTGCTGTAGCATCAGGCAATGATGCCAGTGTTGCAATGGCAGAAAAAATCGCCGGAAGCGAAGCATCCTTTGTGGAGAAAATGAATAAAAAAGCAAAACAGCTTCACTTGAAAAACACAAAATTTCAAAATGTTTCCGGCTTGCCTGCCAAAGACCATTATAGTACGGCCCGTGATATGGCGTTAATCGCGAAGGAATTGCTGCGTTATGAAGATATTACGAATTATACATCCATTTATGAGGATTATTTGCGCAAAGGTAAAGAAAACGAGTTTTGGTTAGTTAATACAAATAAGCTTGTGAAACATTACCCGGGTGTGGATGGCCTGAAAACCGGTTTTACGAATGAGGCCAAATACTGTCTTACTGCTACTGCCAAGAAAGAGGGCATGCGCGTCGTAACAGTAGTAATGGGGGCAGAGACAATCAAAAAGCGTAATGCAGCCACTGCTAATATGCTAGATTATGCTTTTAATCATTACCAAACAAAACAGCTATTTAAAAAAGGTCAAACCGTTTCCAAGCTCGATATGCTCAAAGCTGAAAAAAGACATGTTAATATCGTTACAGCAGCTTCTGTGAGCACACTGCTAAAAAAAGGTGAAAAACCGCAGAACATTACTACAGAAGCAAAAATGAAGGAAACGTTTCATTTGCCATTAAAAAAAGGTGAACAGGTTGGGGAACTGCACGTTAAGCGAGGGAACAAAATATTGTCGAAAACACCGCTAATCGTAGAAGAAGCTGTTGAACCAGCAAGTTATTTCACATTGTTTAAACGTTCTATGCAAAAATTGTCGAAATCAAATTAAATAGCGATTTTTTATTCGAATTGCTTCTAGTTTTGTCAAAAAGCAGGAATTCCCCTTCTCAAAAAAGAATGTTATCTATTAAGAGTACGTTCAAAAAGGAGGATAAAAAGGGTCGAGAAGTTCGAGGTGGCGCAGCTTTGAGTAAAAGTATTTACTTCTTTGAATTTGCATCACATGCAGGAAAAGGGATTTTCTTTTCCAAGGAAGGCTACTTTTGCGATATACTTCCTTGCTGCCTTGCACCAAGGAATACAGCTTCTTACAATATGCTTGTAGACGCAGGTACAGCGGTTTTGAAAAAGCAAGCCAACGAGTTCTCGATGTGTCATTTTTACCGGACTTTTTGAACACCCTCTATAAGAACGTTAGGCGAGGAGGAATTTAAGTGAGTTTACACTATACATTCAATGTGAAAAAGGATGTGCTTGTTGTTCGTCTGGATGGTGAACTCGATCATCATGAATCTGAAAAGTTACGAAAAGACTGGAAGGAAATGCTTGAAAGCAAACCGGTCAAAAATGTTATTTTAAACCTTGAATCTGTAACATTTATGGATAGTTCCGGTCTTGGTGTTGTTTTGGGGCGGTACAAAGAAGTGCTACAGCTCGGCGGCGAAATGGTTGTCTGTTCCATTTCACCTGCAGTCAAGCGCTTGTTTGAGATGTCGGGTATGTTTAAGATCATTCGGTTGGAAGAGAATGAACAATATGCTTTGCGGACGTTGGGGGTGGCATCATGAAAAATGAAATGTCGGTTGAATTTTCCAGTGTAAGTGAAAATGAGGCCTTTGCAAGGGTGGCAGTCGGAGCCTTTGTCACACAGCTTGATCCAACAATGGAAGAGCTCACGGAGATTAAAACGGTTGTTTCTGAAGCAGTGACAAATGCAATCATTCACGGGTATAATAATGAACCGAACCATAAAGTGTTGATTGTATGCAAACTGATTGAAGATGAGATTGAACTGACAATCCAGGACAATGGAATTGGCATCATGGATGTACAAGAAGCGCGCCAGCCACTTTATACTTCAAAACCGGAATTGGAAAGGTCGGGGATGGGCTTTACAATTATTGAAAACTTTATGGATTCTGTGGAAGTAATTTCTTCACCGGAACACGGAACCACGGTCCATATGAGAAAGCAGCTAGCCAAAAATAAATTGGCGTATCAATAGGAAGACGCTATGAACGTAAATGTAGAAGAAACATCACCAAAAAAGAAGAAAGAAACCTTGACCGATGAAAAAATCCGGGAATTGATTGCGAGCAGTCAGGCTGGAGATAAAGCGGCCAGAGACCTATTAGTGGAAAAAAACATTCGTCTCGTTTGGTCTGTTGTGCAGCGTTTTTTGAATCGCGGATATGAGCCCGATGATTTATTTCAAATTGGCAGCATAGGTCTGATTAAAGCCATTGACAAATTCGACCTATCATATGATGTCCGGTTTTCAACGTATGCAGTACCGATGATCATTGGGGAAATACAGCGATTTCTTCGAGATGATGGCAGTGTGAAGGTTAGTCGATCATTAAAGGAGATAGGCAATAAAGTTCGTAAAAAGAAAGATGAACTAACGAAAAGTCTAAGGCGGGCACCAACCATTAAAGAAATAGCTTCTGAACTGGATATCACTCCTGAAGAAGTGGTACATGCGCAAGAAGCAGCAAAATCGCCGCAGTCCATTCACGAAACGGTTTTTGAAAATGATGGTGATCCAATTACATTGCTTGATCAAATTTCGGATAAACATAATAACTGGTTTGACAAGCTCTCGTTGGAAGAAGCCATCCGCGGTCTGGATAAAAGAGAAAGACTCATCGTCTACTTGCGCTACTACAAAGATCAGACACAATCAGAAGTGGCACAAAGATTGGGCATATCACAGGTCCAGGTATCCAGACTGGAGAAAAAAATCTTGGTTGATATAAGAAACTATATTGACACATAGTCATTGCAAGCTTCTTTTAAGTTTAGATGCAGACAGTTGAAGCATAAAATAATTTCGACGGCTAGTCTGAAGAAAAGTTGCGGTAATTTCACACCTGGAAGTGTTCATCGCTACAGGGAAAAAAGGGTTGCTCATAAGTCATGTGCAAGGCTTATGAAGCAGCCTTTTTTATGTTTCTATATGACAGGCACAGTAACACTTCAAATTTCGTTACAGCTTATAAAATCCCTATAACTAAACCATACTAAAATATATTGAGCACGCAAATGGAGTCAAGAAAATGGTTTACTTGAAGTAGATAAAAACGGAGTGATAACGTGCAAAAAAGCAAAAGCAAACCAATTTCACCCAAAATAGAAGAAGTAACCAGATACATGAAAGAAAGAGTTGGCGTAGGAAAATCATATGACTTCGGGTATCGAGAGGTTGTAATTTTAAAAAGAAAAGTCCAACTCTATTATGTCAATGGATTGGTGGAAAGTTCCATTGTAGTCAGGATGATGCAGGAACTTGTAAATCTGGCAGACCATGAATTTGAATATAAAAAAGCTCCTGAAATCATTGAGAATCGCCTGATCCATGAACAGGTTGAGAAGGTTAAAACCTATGACGAAGCGGTGGATCAAGTGCTTTCCGGCTTGATTGCCATTTTTGTAGATGGATATGATCAGGCATTTATCATTGATGTCAGACATTACCCGGGCCGGAGTCCGGAAGAACCGGATACAGAACGAGTCATTCGTGGCGCAAGAGATGGCTTTACGGAAAATATTGTAGAAAATACGGGATTGACCAGGAGAAGAATTCGGGATGAACGGCTGCGTCATGAAATGTTTAAGGTCGGTGAAAGATCCAAAACGGATGTCTGTATCGGCTATTTACAAGATGTCGCGGACAACGACTTTGTTAGCTATGCGAAAGAAAGGATCCAATCTATCGAAGTTGCCGGTGTACCAATGGCTGATAAGACGGTAGAAGAATTCATTCTTGGACATAAGTGGAGTCCGCTGCCTATGGTTCGATACACGGAAAGACCGGACGTGGCAGCAAGTCACTTGATGGATGGACACGTTATTTTATATATTGACACATCCCCAAGTGTCATCATTTTGCCGACGACATTTTTCAATTGTCTGGAGCATGCAGAAGAATATAGGCAATCGCCACTTATTGGTACGTATATTCGCTGGACAAGGTTACTGGCAGTTATGCTATCCATTTTTCTGCTGCCATTTTGGCTGCTATTCACCCTTGAACCGGCGATGCTTCCAGATGAGTTGGCATTTATAGGGCCGAACAAAGAGGGAAATATACCAATCGTGTTGCAAATCCTGATGGCTGGAATCGGCGTGGAATTTATGCGAATGGCTGCTGTTCATACCCCGACACCGCTTGCAACGGCATTGGGTTTAATTGCAGCCGTTCTGATTGGAGATATTGCCATTCAGGTAGGTATGTTAAGTTCGGAAGTAATTTTATATGTAGCAATAGCAACAATAGGTTCCTACGTTACACCGAGTTACGAGCTAAGTGTGGCCAATAAAATGCTGATGTTTTTCTTGCTTATTGTCACAGCTATATTTAAAGCAGATGGGTTTGTCGTGGGCACATTGATTTTATTGTTGTATCTAATCAGTATTAAAGCATTTCGCACACCGTATTTATGGCCATTTATTCCTTTTGATGCAAGAGCAATGGCTCGCTTTTTAATGCGCTATCCAGTGCCTTATGTGAATAGCCGGCCGAATTACGTGCATCCTAAAAATATTTATACTCAACCACTAAAAACGAATAGTCGGAACAAATAATGCGAGGTGATTATATTGACAGAACGTCCATTATCTGTCGTAGGCCATTTTGTGACAAGGGTTGATGGATATGACAAAGCTTATGGCAGAACGAAATACACCGCAGACGTGTCACTTCCGGAAACATTGCATGTGCAAATGCTGACAAGCCCATATGCCCATGCAAAAATAAACCATATTGATACTTCCCGAATTTGGGACGTTCAAGGCGTCAGAGCTGTTGTAACGGGAAATGATTTTCCTATAAGGGTTGGTCCCCTGGTTGCGGATAGAATGCCATTAGCCGTTGATAAAGTAAGGTATTATGGGGAACCGGTTGCCCTGGTAATAGCTAATAAACCACACCAGGCAAAAGCAGCCTGCAATAAAATAAAAGTATCATATGAACAGCTGCCTGTAATTAATTCACCACAGGAAGCAATGCAAAATGAATCGGTACTTATCCATGAACAGTTAAATGATTATAAACTGCAAGTGGAAGGTATATGCGCTGTTCCTAATACAAACATTGCCAACCATACGAAAATAAGAAAAGGAGATATGGAAAAAGGCTGGAAAAACAGCGACAAAATTGTGGAAGCTGAATTTTCTTTTTCACCTTCCGACCATGCAGCATTGGAAACGAGGGCGGTTCGTGCCGAAATTTTACCCGATGGTAGGGTAATGATATATACATCTTCGCAAGGTCCCTTTTATGTAAAAAAATTGCTCAGTCAGTTTTTGAAAATCGATGAAGGGAAAATTTCCGTTCAAACATCCATGCTAGGCGGTGCTTTTGGCGGAAAGGGCTGTGTACAGCTGGAATTTCTTGCTTATTTGGCATCAAAGGCTGTTGGAGGCAAAATGGTAAGGCTGGTCAATAGCCGCGAACAGGATATGGTGACTTCACCCGTACATATCGGTTTGCATGCAAAAGTGAAGCTTGGTGCAGATAGTGCCGGAAAATTGCAAGCAGCATCTTATGAGTTTTTGTTTGACGGCGGGGCGTATTCGGATATGGGAGCGGGCATAAGCAAGGCGGGTGCTGTGGATTGCACGGGACCGTATAAAATTGATAATGTTCACTGCGATTCTTATTGTATGTATACAAATCACCCATATGCTACTTCATTTCGCGGTTTTGGCCATCCGGAGCAGGCGTTTGCAATGGAAAGAACAATGGACATGCTAGCAAAAGAACTTGCGATGGATCCACTGGAACTAAGAATGATTAACGCAATCAAACCGGGTGACACAACCCCGACGCAAGTTCATTTAAACGCAAGCAATTTAGGCGATCTTCCTTCGTGCCTGCGCAAACTGAAAACTTTAACAGATTATAAGGAGACCAAAAGTAAGATTACCAAAGAAGGAAAGATACGAACGATTGGAATCAGTGCGTTTTGGAAAACATCATCCACGCCGCCGAATGCAACCGCCGGGGTTATATTAACTTTTAATACAGATGGAAGCATAAACTTGAATTGCGGGGCGGTTGAGCTTGGTCAGGGGTCAAAGACCGTTCTTGCACAAATATTGGCAGAAAGACTGCAAATGGATATGAAAAAAATCAATGTCACTTTTGAAGTAAGTACGGAATACGATCCACATCAGTGGAAAACAGTCGCCAGCAGTACAACCTATCTGGCGGGGCGGGCAGTTTTGGCTGCAGCGGATGATATCATCAGACAACTTAAACAAATTGGCTCTGTCGCTTTGCGGTGTTCACCGGATGATTTGAATGTCGGACAAAGACTCATCTATTTAAAAGACAGTCCAGAATATAACATGAAAATAAAGGACGTTGTCGTAGCATATAAATATCCAAATGGAAATTCGGTAGGTGGACTTGTGATTGGCAAAGGCTCACATGTGGTCAGGCATCTTACCCCGCTCGATCCACATACAGGATTCGGAAAACCAGGCCCGCAATGGACTGTTGGTGCACAAGCCGTGGAGACAGAATATGATCCGAAAACACATGCATATCGTATTATCAAAGCTGCGACTGTACTTGATGCCGGAAAAGTAATCAACCCGGCATTGGCAATCGGACAAATGCGTGGCGGTATGTATCTTGGCTTGAGTTGGGCGAGCAGAGAATCATTTTCGTTTGATGAGCAAGCAATCGTGTGCAATCCTTCTTTTCGTTCATATGATGTCATGCGTATACAGGACCATCCGGATTATTTGGTCGATTTTGTGGAAACACCATTGGTTGATGGACCTTACGGGGCGCGGGGGATAGGCGAGTACGGTGTGATCGGGATGGCAGGGGCGCTTGCAAACAGTTTGTCGCAAGCAAGCAGCTGCAATATAAACCAATTGCCAATCATACCCGAAACAATTTGGAAATTGACTAAAGGAGATAAACAATGATTTCGTTTGATTTTCTTTATTTCCGTCCGAAATCCGTTCATGAGGCGTTGCAGATATATCAAGATCTTTCCCATGAAGGGTTGCAGGCTGTTTTTTATAATGGTGGAACGGAAATTATCAGCAGAGCAAGGGCAGGTGAGGTTCAGCCGGATGCGGTGATTGATATGAAAGGCATAGCAGACTGTCAAGGTTACAGAGATGAAGCGGAATGGATTACAATCGGTGCAGCAGTGACATTATCAAACATAACGGACGAAATTAATTGCTTTCCGCTCATGCAGCGCATTGCAAAAGAAATTGCTACAAGAAATGCCAGAAATAAAATATCCATAGCCGGGAATGTCTTGAGTTCACTAAATTATCGGGAAGCCCTTCTTCCCTTTTTGCTTACCGATAGTGTAGCAGTAGTCGCCGGACCAGCCGGAATAAAGGAAGAAAATACAGCCGCATTATTTGCGAATGGCAGCCGGCTCGAGCCGGGTAAATTGCTTGTTCAATTTAAAACGGAGAAAGAACGTGCAGGTGCTAATTATTTTTTCAAAAAGAAAACAAAACAGTCTGCTGTTAATTACCCAATTGCAACCCTTTGTGCGATGAAGCGTGAAGGTAAAATTACCGCTGGGTTCAGCGGTATCTGTACTTTTCCATTTAAGGATGCAAAAATAGATCGGATACTAAATGATCATGCTTTAACTATTTCTGCGCGAGCAGAGGAGGCAATTGCACATTTGCCAGAAAAAATGGTCAATGACTTTCATGCAAGTGCAGGTTACAGACATTTTGTTTTGGAACAATTGTTAATCGAAATGCTGGAACATTTCGAGGAGGTATCTTAATGGATAAAGGATATTTCAATTTAGTTGATTTTCGCGCTAATGGTGTACCGTACCAATTATTTGTCCGCAATGCGGATACACTGCTGCATATACTTCGGGAAGAACTTGGGTTGATGAGCGTAAAGCCGGGATGCGAAAACGGTGATTGCGGCTCGTGCACCGTGCTGATGGATAATGTTCCGGTGAATGCATGCCACATGCTTGCTGTGGAAGCAGACAGCCACCATATCACAACAATTGAGGGATTGGAAGATACCAAGCTGCAGGAAGCGTTTATAGCAAATCACGCTTTACAATGTGGCTATTGTACACCTGGATTCATATTAAATGCACATGCGCTTCTGTCACATCATCCGGATGCAGATGAGCAGAAGATAAATGAGTGGCTGGAATCGAATATTTGTCGTTGCACAGGTTATCAGGAAATAAAAGAAGCAATCCAGACGGTTCAAAAGGAGCTGGAAGGCAATGGATAATCTCCACCAAATTTTTCCGATATTGAAAGACGATGTAAGTGATTGCGTACTGGCAACAATTATTAAAGTAGAGCTTTTTGCGATGTACCCATTTTCTTTTTCTGCTTAAAAATAAAAAGCGGGTGTCATCGTCCGCAAAGCCTAATT
>NZ_JAROCA010000032.1 GCF_030732005.1 Tigheibacillus jepli
CCGATTGAAAAAGGCAGCCGTGTGCTATGTCTGAGTGAAGGGCGCGAGAAAAAGGAAATGGCTATGGATGAATTGAAGGAACAACGTTTCCTTGATGATTTGAATAGGCTGAAGCGTTCAGTGAAAAAGGGAAACATCCAGCTGGTTGAAAAAGTAGGAATACGAGTAGGCAGGCTAAAGGAACGCTATCCATCCATTGCCAGGTATTACGACATTCATTTGAATCTGGATGAGGAAGAAAAAAAGGTGACGGACATATCCTACGAGAAAAAAGAAACACGCAAAAAACGTTCTGTCCTTACAGGCTGCTATGTGATTGAGACGAGTCATGAAGACCTGTCTGCCGAAGAAATATGGCGATTATACACAACACTAACGAAAATCGAGGCTGCTTTTCAGTCGCTGAAATCGGACTTGGGGATGCGTCCTGTTTATCATCAATTAGCTGACCGAACAAAGGGCCATTTGTTCATTGGTGTACTTGCTTATCATTTATTGATAAGCATCGAGCACCAGTTACGGAATAAAGGAGATCACCGCAGCTGGTCAACCATCAAAAAACAGCTTTCGACGCATCAACGGTCTACCGTGATGCTTACAGATGAAGATGATCAAATTCATCACATCAGAGTTTCCGGAATGCCCGAAACTGGCCACAACGATATTTACAAAAAATTGGGAGTGAAAGATCCGTTAAAAAGAGAACACAAAATTATCGGAAAAAGGTTGTAGTGACCAAAATAAAATTAGAAATCCCGACACAGCGGGATTTCTAGGCTTTTTAGCCGAAACTTGGGCTAATGGGGTAAGCTGACGAATAAATCCTTCTTTTTCTTCTCCTTCATACCAAAATGAAAAATAATTTACAGAGCCTGCGAGCAAAGTGGGAAAAGGGTCATGTGTTTGTCCAAAACTTCCATGGAATCCTGTTTTGTTTTTGTCTTTCGCGGCACTTCGCATGCGTCTTTCTTGAAAGGGACGGACGATGGGTAATTTCCCCCTTGTTTTAGGAGCAGATATTCGACTGATGCTGGTGGAGGACAGCCTGTCTTTTCCGCAAGACGTAGGAAACGATTGCAAATCGCGGGCTTTAAATAATATTTCTCTGGCACGGTTTCCTCCAAAATCTGCCACGAGGAAGATACGTCTTCTTCTTTGAGGGAGCGTGGGCTTTCCCCAATATCGGGCATCCAAGAGTCGCCAACAGACTTCAACATCCTCCCCTCGGACCATTCCTGCATTTGCCCATTCTCTAGAAGCAGGAATTGGAATTTCGGTTTTTGTGAACGACTCCAACACGGCTTTAAAATCCAGCCGGTTATTTGATGAAAAAGCTCCCATGACGTTTTCCCAAACAGCGATAACTGGATATGTTCCATTCGTTGCACACCTCATTTCTTCAATAATTCGGATTGCATGATAAAATAAACTCGATTGACTTCCTGTAAGACCTTCTCGTTTACCAATATTGGATAAGTTCTGACAAGGTGAACCAAATGTAATGATATGAACAGGTGGTATTTTTCCACCATTTACCTTTGTAATATCTCCTAAATGATGTATGTTAGGAAAATGTCGCTTCGTAATAGATATAGGTGCTTTTTCAATTTCGCTTGCCCATATTGGTTGAATCTCGTAACGAGAAGCAGCTAATGGAAATACACCGATACCATCAAATAAACTTCCTAACGTTGGTTCCGTCATATTTCACCTTCCATTCTCCGTTTTTAGGCGTAAAAAAAAGACGTTCATTTTATTTGAACGCCTTACAATATTTTTATTCTATTGTGTTCCCACACCCCAGATCAATTACCACCGAAACAGTAATATGGTTTTTCAGTACTTTATTCCTCGTTTTTTCACCTTCTCCTACAAACACGAAATGCTTGTGAAAGTGTTTAAAACTAAGGATTTCTATATAGTTTCTCTTTGTAGCAACGATACACACTCCACATGCATGCTCTGCGGAAACATGTCCACCGGCTGAATTTCTGCTGCGCGATAGCCGCCATCAGCCAGTATTTTCAAATCACGTGCAAGCGTTGAAGGGTTACAGGAAACATAAACAATCCGCTTTGGCTCCATTTCAATCATTGCTTGCAAAAAATCCGCTTCACAACCTTTGCGTGGCGGGTCTACAACAATGACATCCGGATTTAATCCTTTTTCTTTCCAGGCTGGCATCACTTTTTCCGCTTGGCCGACAACAAATTCCACATTTTCCATACCATTTAGCAAGGCATTGTTTTTCGCATCTTCAATCGCTTCAGGTACGATTTCCACACCGTACACTTTTTTCGCTTTTTGTGCCAGGAATAACGAAATCGTACCAATACCGCAATACGCATCGATGACTGTATCATTTTCTTCCAGACCAGCATACTCTAGTGCTTTCTCATACAGTTTCTTCGTTTGCGGCGGGTTTACCTGGTAAAAAGACTTAGCGGAAATGGCAAATTTGATATCGCCAATCGTATCGTAAATAAAAGGCTCACCCCATAAAAGCTTTGTTTGCTTGCCCATTATCACATTTGTCCGGCGATCATTGATATTGTGCATAATCGATTTGATTTGCGGATAAGTTTCTACCAGTTCATGGACGAGTTCCTGCTGATGCGGCAGCTTTTTCGTTCTCGTGATAATCACAATCATCGTTTCATTGGACGCTCGGCCGGTACGCACCATAATATGACGCAGGACACCGCGATCCGTTTTTTCATCATACGGCGCAATCCCAAGTTTACTGGCTATCCTGCGAACAGCTTCAACCATTCTATCATTTACCTCATCCTGAACAACGCAAGTTTCCATATCCTCAATAATGTGATGACTGCGCATTTGATAAAACCCGGTAATCAGATCGCCCGGTTTTCCGCTGACAGGAATGGACACTTTGTTGCGATAACGCCACGGATCCGCCATTCCAATCGTTGGATGGACAGGAACATCCGGCATATGGGCAATTTTTCGCATGACATTTTTTACCTGATTCTGTTTCATCTCAAGTTGCATCCGATAGCTCATATGCTGGATTTGGCAGCCCCCACATTTATAAAACACGTCACAAGGCGGTTCCACACGATCCGGGCTTTTCTTTTTAACTTCCAGCAATTTGCCAAAGCCGAAGTTCTTGTTCGCTTTCACTACCTTGATCGTTGTTTGTTCGCCTGGTAAGGCATGTGGAATAAACAGTGGATATCCTTCAACTTTTCCTACTCCATTGCCTTCATGGCTTAAATCTTCAATGTGCACGGAAATAACGTCATTCTTTTTTACCGGCGCAGTTTGTTTAGACATGTGTACCTTCCTTTTTCGATCATTTTCCTTATCTTATCATAGCCTGTCCAAAAATAAGGGAATCACTATCTTTACTGAACAAAGGAAAAACAAGAGGATCAGTCGGCAAGACCCTCTTGTTTTTGAATGAATTTTTCCGGAACAAAAAATTCAATATGCCTCTTCAAATTAACAAATTCACCTGGCAGCATCCCGCCGAACTCGCCGTCGATATTCAGCTGCATCTTGTCCACTGGTGTAACCTTGATTTGTTTAGCTTTTTTATAAATAATGAGCGGATCTCCCAAGTGTGCACCGCGCAATGCCAATGTCGCAAGCCGGATAAACTCGGCCAAATTCGATTTGCGCAAGATGAGCACGTCAAAATAGCCATCATCCATCTTGGCATTCGGTGCCAACTTTTCAAAACCGCCAACGGAATTGGTATTGGAAATTAAAAACATCATGATATCCTCATCAATTACTTCCCCATCCAACTCAATCCTCGTATGAGTTGGTTTGATGAATGGCAGCATCTCAATCCCTTTAATATAATATGCCAGCTGGCCAATCATCGTTTTCAGCTTGCTTGGCACATCATACGTCAGCTCAGTCAGTTTGCCGCCGCCAGCAATATTCATGAAATAATGTTCGTTGACTCTGCCGATGTCTAGCTGCGTGCTTTTTCCATCTAAAATAACATCGACTGCACTTTGAATAGATTTGGGTATAGACAAGGCACGCGCAAAGTCATTCGTCGTTCCAACCGGAATGATGCCTAGCTTGGGGCGGCCCACTTTTTCAGCCATGCCATTGATTACTTCGTTGATTGTCCCATCTCCACCCGCTGCAACAATCATATCATAACCACGTTCGACAGCCCGCTCGGCAGCGTGAGTCGCATCACCCTCGCCTGTCGTAGCATGTGCGGATGTCTCATATCCTGCTTGTTCAAATTTTTCCAGTACGGTCGGCAATTCTTTCTTGAATGCTTCGCGGCCAGAAGTCGGGTTGTAAATAATCCGAGCTCTTCTCAACCTAACCCCTCCCAAAAATATATACGTTCTATTCCATTTTCCATTTTTTCATCCAATCACTATCATATCCCTTTTTGAGACATTTGAAAAGTATATATACAAACCTGCGCTAAATGTTGGAAAGTTGTTCTAACTGGGCTGAAACAGCTTCAAAGCTTACATTCCACTCCGAGTTACGCAAGGTCGCTCGAAAACGGATGAACCTGCTCCAAATCATAAAAAGTTGCTCCAAATGGACCGGGTCACAAGTTGGTCATGCAAGTAAGTTTTACCGAAGATTTGTCAAAACAGGGTTGTATTCAGGGGGCAACAAGCTTGCAGAAAGATCCCCTTTTTTCTAGGCGTACTGCTCCTTAGATTGATAAACGACCTTAATTTCCGCTGGTCGTCATTGTTTTACTGCTTATCGCCTTGCATGAACGACGTTTTCTCAGCTTTCCCAACTTATTTTGTCGTTCATCAACTTGGGACAAGGAACCTGTCCCTGCGTCCCACCCACCACCTGCGTCCCACGCACGCCATGCCAGTAATTCGCAAAAAGGACTGCTCCCCGCCCAGGAAGCAGCCTCATAAATTCTTTAGCGTTTGTCCATTTCACGAATAAGAATTTTATTTACCATTGGCGGATTGGCTTGTCCTTTTGTCGCTTTCATGACTTGACCAACCAAGAAACCGAGTGCACGGTCCTTACCATTTTTATAATCAATAATGGATTGTTCGTTTTGGTCCAGGATACCTGTGATAATTTCCGTCAGCTGGCCTTCATCCGAAATTTGTACAAGGCCTTTTTCCTTCACGATCTTTTCCGGATCCCCGCCTTTGCTCACCAATTCAGCAAAAACTTTCTTGGCAATCTTGGAAGAAATCGTGCCATCTTCAATCAGCTTGATCATTTTTGCCAGGCTTTCCGGTGTGATTGCCAAATCATGCAATTCTTGCTGATGCTTGTTCATATAGGCTGAAATTTCTCCCATCAGCCAGTTGGAAGCCTGCTTTAAATCGGCACCGTGGTTTACTGTTTCCTCGAAGAAGTCGGACATTTCCTTGGAACTTGTCAAAACGGCGGCGTCATATTCCGGCAAGCCGAGTTCGGTGACGTAGCGTTTCCTTCTTGCATCCGGCAATTCAGGAATTTCCTGGCGGATGCGTTCTTTCCATGCTTCATCAATATACAATGGCACCAAATCCGGTTCGGGGAAATAGCGATAATCGTCGGAGCCTTCCTTGACACGCATCAGGATGGTTTCCTTTGTTTTCTCATCAAAACGGCGTGTTTCCTGTAAAATTTCGCCGCCTGAAAGTAAAACTTTCTTTTGGCGCTGTTCTTCAAATTCCAACCCTTTTTGTACAAAGTTGAAGGAGTTCAAGTTCTTCAATTCGGTTTTGACGCCGAATTCCTTCTGCCCGATTGGACGCAGGGAAATATTGGCATCACACCGTAGTGAGCCTTCCTGCATCTTTACGTCGGAAACACCTGTGTATTGAATAATGTTTTTTAGTTTTTCCAAATAGGCATATGCTTCTTCCGGAGAACGCATATCTGGTTCAGATACAATCTCTATTAGCGGTGTTCCCTGACGGTTAAAGTCGACCAGGGAATGCCCTCCGTCACCGTGCGTCAATTTTCCAGCGTCTTCTTCCAAATGCAGGCGTGTGATACCGATGCGTTTTTTCTTGCCGCCCACTTCGATTTCAATCCAGCCATGTTCCCCAATTGGCTGATCAAACTGGGAAATCTGATATGCCTTTGGATTATCTGGGTAGAAATAGTTTTTTCGATCAAATTTTGTATCTGTGGCAATTTCGCAATTCAATGCCATCGCAGCTTTCATGGCATAATTCACTGCTTCTTCGTTCAATACAGGCAGTGTTCCGGGATACCCCAAGTCGATTGGATTGACGTTCGTATTCGGCTCCGAACCGAATTGGTTGGCACTTGGGCTGAAAATTTTCGATTTCGTCTTTAGTTCAACGTGCACTTCCAGGCCGATGATTGTTTCAAAATTCATTTGTTAGCACCTCCTAATTGAGGTTGTTTTTGATGGTATGTTGTTTGTTGTTCAAATGCATGTGCAGCACGATATACGGTACTTTCCGCAAATGGTTTGCCGATAATTTGCAATCCGATTGGCAAGCCTTCACTTGAAAATCCGCATGGAATGGAAATACCAGGTACGCCTGCAAGGTTTACAGGGATTGTCAAAATATCATTTGTGTACATCGTCAGCGGATCATCGATTTTTTCACCTATTTTAAAAGCTGTTGTCGGGTTTGTCGGTCCCATTACGACATCATATTTTTGGAAAATCTCATCAAAATCGTTTTTGATCAATGTACGAACTTTTTGTGCTTTTTTGTAGTAGGCGTCATAATAGCCTGAACTTAAAGCAAATGTGCCAAGCATGATCCGGCGCTTTACCTCTTCGCCAAATCCTTCCGAGCGGGAGAGTTTGAACATTTCTTCCATTGTTTTTGCTTTTTCGGAACGTACACCGTAACGCACACCGTCAAAACGTGCCAGGTTGGCAGATGCTTCGGATGAAGAAAGCAGATAATAAGTTGCCACAGCATATTTCGAATGCGGCAAGGACACTTCTTCCCAAGTTGCACCCATTGCTTCGTATTGTTTCAATGCATGCATGACTGCTTCCCTGACTTCCGGGTTGACACCCTCACCAATATATTCTTTGGGAACAGCGATTTTCAGACCTTTTACATCACCGGTTAAGCTTTCAGTATACTTTTCGACGTCCACATTTGCACTGGTGGAATCCATTGCATCGTGTCCGGCAATGATTTCCAATACGCGTGCATTATCTTCTACCGTACGAGTGATTGGTCCGATTTGATCCAAAGAGGATGCAAAAGCAACCAAGCCAAAGCGGGATACGCGTCCGTATGTAGGTTTCAATCCGACTACACCGCAGAAGGACGCCGGCTGACGGATGGAACCGCCTGTATCGGAACCAAGCGCAAACAATACTTCACCAGCCGCAACTGCCGCTGCCGACCCGCCGCTGGAACCCCCCGGTACATAATCCGTGTTCCATGGGTTTCTCGTTTTTGCGTAGCTGGAAGTTTCCGTAGAGGAACCCATTGCAAATTCGTCCATGTTCAATTTTCCGATTGTGACGGCATTTTCAGCCTCAAGCTTGTTTATAACAGTCGCATCATAAAGCGGATCGTTAAAATTGCTCAAAAATTGACTGGCACATGTCGTACGCAAGCCCTTTGTCATGATATTGTCTTTGATACCAACCGGGATACCGAACAATTTTTCATTGCCGGCACCTGTTTCATCCAATTTCTTGGCTTTTTCTCTCGCCTGTTCTTCATTTAGCGTAATGAAGGCCTTGACATCCTTCTCCACTTTCTGGATACGCTCATATGAAGCGGAAACGAGATCTTGGACATTGATTTCTTTATTATGTAATTTCTCTTCCAATGTTTTGATCGTATGGTCAAATAATGCCATGCTTTTCCCTCCTTATTCCAAAATGGATGGTACGCGGAATAATCCGTCCTGCTTGTCCGGTGCATTTTTCAATGCTTCATCCTGGGTAATCCATTTCTTCGGTTCGTCTTTACGCAATACGTTTTTTAAATCCAGTACATGTGTCGTTGGTTTGACGTTTTCTGTATCCAGTTCATTCAGTTGCTCGGCATAGGAAATGATGGAGCTTAAATGCTCAGTGAACATCTCAGCTTCTTCCTCCGTGATTGCCAGTCTGGCAAGGTCGGCAACGTGTTTAACCTGCTCTTTTGTAATTTCAGCCATGTTTGCACCTCCAGTTATTCGTACGTCCATGTTCTATCTTACACATTTATCGTCTCATAAGGAAAATGGATGCCAATTCATCCACCCATCCATCCCCTTCGACATCCTTCTCAAAAGTTACCGCAATACTATTGATAATAGCAGATTTCAGCAACGATAGGCAACTTAAGTGCAGGGGACCGGAACAATTCCGAATTGTTTCGATGCCCAGTACTTTGGTGGCAGGTTTGTTCACTATCGAACAAGTGCAAAATACTTTCCACGGCGTGGAGCATACTTCGCAACGTTTGTTGCATAACAGCGATAAAGGCATTTTACTCTCCAATCCATGTCGCATACGCAAAACGCATATCAAAAAATCGAATAAATCATTCAGCGAACCGAGCCAATGGTAGCCTGATTTTACGTGGGCTTCCGACACAAAAAAATACCTGAAACGGTTTTCCACGCCGTTTCAGGCCAATCTATCGTATAGTAATAGGGTAAAAAGATTAAAGACAGACGTAAAGCGAGTAAAAACTAAAGCTCAAAACTAGGTTGACCAACAGATAAAATGCCTGGATGACCATCCATTGTTAAATCTGTCGGCGCCGGCTGATCTTGTGCAAATAACACACCGGCGGCAAGCACAGCTCCTAAAGCTATGCCAACAAACAATTTTTTCATATGCATCCCCCCTTTACAGATTTACTATCTGTTCGTATGTCCTGCTTGCCAGTTTATAGTATTTAACAGATTCCTTATACTTACCTAAATGCTCAAAATGTTCCCCAAGCATTTCCGCATAGATTACCAGGTTTCCGTAATCTTTTTGCTCTTTTAGGTAAGGTATAAATTCATCTGCTACTAACGATTCAAAGTTCTCATACTCCTTGTTGATAAGGTATTGATACGTATTGATAATGTAGTAAAAAAGCTGATAATGTGCCCCGCTTTGCTGCATGCTTTCATCATAGAGGAGCAACGCCTTATCAATCATCTCGGATGTTTTTTCGATATTGCCGATAAGATAATATTCTTTTATAAGCGAGGTTACCGCCAGCAATCGTTCGTTAAGTTTAACAACGTCTTCCCCACTGCGGACTACTTCTTCGTAATAGTGGATTGCTTTAGTTGTTAAACCCTTGGTGGCATACAGGTTTCCCAGGTTTTGGTTTACAAGCTGTACGATTGATTCGTTATTATTGATTTCACCAAGATGCTTGGCAAGAGATTGATTTTCAATAGCTTTGTCATACATTCTAATTCTTCTATAGGAAATGCCCAATAGTATATGGCATTGCGCACAACGGTAAAAGTTATAATCCTTTTGAAAAATATCGATTGCTTTTTCGGCATATTCCATTGCCTCAAGCGTATTCCTTAGATTGCTATGCGTTACCGCAATGACATAATTCAAATCGGCAACTTCAGTTTCTTTCAAGTAAATCTTGGTGACTTTTTCTTCTGCCATGTTGTACATTCGCATGGCGTTATTCAAATCACCATTCAGATAACTGTAATTCCCCTTAAACTTATACCAATAATACTGGTGCAAATTATCAAATGCACTTGACATATCATTCAGCTTATTGATCTGTTCCAGCGCTTTGTCATACTCGCCAAGTACGAGGTAGTAGCGGACCTTGTGAATCTCAAACATTGCCAAACTGTCGGATCGCACCAAACTTAGCAACTCGTTTAATTCTTCATAGGTGTCAATAATTTCCTGCTTGTCATTGACTTCATACAATGAGTCGTACCAGTTTTGACACTTTTCCTTGATGGTCATATCCCTTTCACTATCGATTTCCAAACCTAGGCGCGTACATAACAAGCTGATGACTTCCGGGCTTGCTTCCGTTTTCTGGTTCTCAATCTTGGATAGGTAAGACATCGAAACAATGCCGCGAGCAAGTTCTTCTTGTGTCATTTCACGCTTGATTCGCTGGAGTTTGATAAATGCACCTATTTCCATCCCATTATCCACCTCGTCATCGCTTATCAAATTTAAACGGCTTTTATTGTTTGGCTGCATGAAACCCACAATTCATTTTTGTATAACTTGCTGTATTTATATAATAACATACTTTCAGATAATTCATATTGGGAAAGTTCAGGCGAAAAAACAGTGATTTTTGGCCAAAAACCGCCCAAAAACTTTCCTACTTTCCTAAAAACGAAAAAATCGGATGGATTTTAGCCTAAAAGATGCAGGTCATGCAAACATCGAGGGACGTGATAATCTTAGTCAACCATGAAAAAAACCTATTTTCATCCTCACTGGCGAAAATTTTTAATTTCATGGTTGACAGCCCATTAATCCGCGTAAAACCGCAAACAAATAGCCCCAACATTTTATAATGAAGGGGCTACATACAAACATTCCCAAGCAATTAGAACTGTTCGGAAGTTGTTTTTCCTTGCATATGCTGAATCAAATAATCAGGTCCGCCTGCTTTGGAATCCGTTCCTGACATATTGAATCCGCCGAATGGCTGGTAGCCGACAATCGCTGCTGTACAGCCGCGGTTGAAGTACAAGTTGCCAACCATGAAATCTTCCCGGGCTTGTTCCAAATGCTCGCGATTATTTGTAATAACCGCACCAGTCAAACCATATTCCGTGTTGTTGGCGATGTCAATCAGTTCATCAAAATCTTTTCCTTTGGAAAGTGCAACAACCGGTCCAAAGATTTCTTCTTGCATGATTCTCGCTTTTGGATCAACATTGCCAAATACGGTAGGTTGAACGAACCAGCCGGTAGTGTCATCGCCAGTACCGCCGGCAAGCAATTCGCCTTCTTCTTTTCCAATTTGAATGTAGCTCATGATTTTATCATATGCCGCTTGGTCAATAACCGGCCCCATGTAAATATTGGATGGATCGGATGTATTGCCAACTGTCAACTCATTTGTCAGTTCTACAACACGATCTTTTACTTGATCATACACGTCCTCATGAATAACGGCACGAGAGCAAGCAGAGCATTTTTGTCCGGAAAATCCGAATGCAGACTGCACAATCGATTGTGCTGCCAATTCCAAATCGGCTTCTTTATCCACGACAATGGTGTCCTTGCCGCCCATTTCAATGATGGTGCGTTTCAGCCATTTTTGTCCTTCATGTACGACAGCTGCACGTTCAAAAATGCGTGTACCTACATCACGGGATCCTGTGAAGCTGACAAAACGCGTTTTCGGATGGTCAACCAAGTGATCGCCAACTTCAGAACCTGGACCCGGAATGTAGTTGACAACACCTGCTGGCATTCCTGCTTCTTCCAAAACTTCCATTAGCTTGTATGCAATGATCGGTGTTGCACTGGCTGGTTTCAACAGCACGGTGTTTCCGGTAACCATGGCAGCAACCGTCGTTCCGGTCATGATCGCAAACAAGAAGTTCCACGGCGAAATAACAAGACCGACGCCTAATGGAATATAATCAAAACGGTTGTTTTCAATCGGACGGCTTTCTACTTCCACACCATCTTTGATGCGCAACATTTGTCTGCCATAATATTCCAGGAAGTCAATTCCTTCTGCAATATCGGCGTCTGCTTCTTTCCATGGCTTTCCTGCTTCTTTAATAATATGTGCGGTAAATTCCGCTTTGCGGCGCCGTACGATTGCTGCTGCGCGGAATAGAATGTCGGCTCGGAAAACCGGATCGGATTTACGCCATTTTTTTTCAAATGTTTCGTTTGCCACTGCAATCGCTTTATCAGCCAGTTCTTTATTTGCTTTAGAGACATAACCGAGTACTTCATCTTTGTTTGCCGGATTGACAACCTTGATTTTATCCTCGGTCATGATACGTTCCCCACCAATGATTAACGGGTACTCCTTGCCATAGCCTTCTTCCACTTCTTTCAAGGCGTCAAGTAGTTTTTGTTTGTTTGTCTCTACTGAAAAATCAGTAAAAGGTTCATGCTTGTATGGTACTACCATGAAAAAACCTCCCTATGCTTTGAATACTCAGAAAAGATTCCGCTTTCATAGAGTCATAGAAAAAGAAGCGGAATAATCCACTTCTTATTGTAAACGATATCCGCATTCTCTTCAATCAATCCAGTCCGACTGGTAAATTTATCTTATAAAGCGGATCCCTTAATGTAAAATATGAACAGTAGGATCCTTTTCATCCGCATCGCGATAGATTAGGCTCTCCATCTGCGAATTGGATTTGATATCAATCTCCAGGTCATAATGGCCGGATAAAATTTCCTTGGCTGCACCATAGGCGTACTGTGAAAATCCGAGCACTTCTCCTTTGCCATTAAACTCAAGCGGAATTTCCAATGTCAGCCGTTTCATCTCGCCATTGATATAAAATCCTTTGCCAATGACCCCGACATAATTTGGAAAATATTTAGCAATTTCATCGGCAAATCCCTTTACAACTTGCGCATCATCAAAATATTTATCATTGGCATGCGAAGAAGGGAATAGGACATATTCCTCTTTGATAGATTTCCATTTGCCAAGACTTGCGGAACCCTTTTCCGCGAATGCTTTCTGTACAAAATGTCCCGGTACAGGGGATTCCTGTTCTTCTTCGCGGTAAATCGCAACGAGAATCGGAACATTTTGCAGACCATCCATCTTCCGCAGCCGCTTCACAACGGTATCGGCAATTTTTTGCCCTTGCGCTTCCATTTCTTTTACGGAGATTTTCCGTTGTTTATATGGACCGCCTGTTTCTGTCTGATAGCGGTAGACCGACTTCATCGCCAAAGCAATGGAAACTCCCTGGAGACGCGTCGTTCCGTCCTCGCCTTTTTGCAGGAAATTTTGCTCCAAGATATGCGATAAATACCTTGGGTGCGCTTCCTGCTGTTTTTTACTGCTGCTATCGGCAATTGCCGGGTTCAATCCTTGCTGGAGATCACTTCTGATTTTCTCTTCGTTTACCGTATAGCCATTCTTTTTTAACGTGGATGCTTGTTCGGATGCTTCTTTGTCAAGCTGGTTCTTTGTCAATCTTCTTCCAAGCCAATTATAGACGGTATCCTTGTCCAAATACTGACCTTCTTGAAAATAATAACTTTCAGGATCGAAATATTCTTTGGAATGTCGGCGCAATCCTTCTTCGACCTCATCGATATCCATGCGGTTGGCAAGCTGGTCGACGATGACGCCTCTTGCCTTGCTTGGTTTGTATGGAAGAATCATCCGGTAATTTTCATTGGAAAGCTTGTAGCTTGGCACAATGGATGTTTCTTTTTTTGCTTTTTCATTTTTGACAACTTGATCTTCCTTCATCTTTGGTGCACACCCAGACATCAGCAGGAGTGCACTGATGAATATGACAATAACTTTTTTCACGGTTTCCCCCGCTCCTTAATTCTCCGTTTCCTCAATAGCTGCCTTAAACTGATCTTCGTCCCATATCGTTACGCCCAGTTTGACAGCTTTATCATACTTCGACCCCGCGTCCTCACCTGCAACAACAATATCCGTATTTTTGCTGACACTACCAGTCACGTTTCCGCCAAGGGCTTCGATGCGTTCTTTTGCTTCCTGGCGGGTAAAATATTCCATTTTCCCAGTCAAAACAATGGTCTTTCCGGAAAAAACGGAATCCGTTGCCTGTTCAGAGACAGATGCTCCCTTATAAACCATGTTCAAGCCAAGATGCTGCAAGTCCTGAAGCAATGTTTCCACTTTTTCCTCTGAAAAATATTTCACAACTGAATCGGCCATTTTTTCGCCAATTTCATCGATCGCCACCAAATCATCGAATGTTGCTTGTTTCAAACTGTCCATCGTCTTAAAATGGGCTGCGAGCAGTTTCGCAGCTTTTGCACCGATAAACCGAATACCCAGACCAAACAGCAGTTTTTCCAGCGAGTTTTCTTTTGAATTTTCAATGGCTGCCAGCAGGTTATTGACAGATTTTTCACCCATTCTCTCCAACTGGAGCAGCTCCTCTTTTTCCAGACGGTACACATCGGCAATGGTATGAATTAATTGGGCATCAAACAGCTGTTCAATCACCTTTTCACCCAGCCCGTCGATGTTCATTGCATCCCGGGAGACAAAATGGATCAATTCCTCTTTAATCTGAGCCGGGCAGTCAGGGTTGATGCATCGCAATGCTACTTCGCCTTCCAGACGAACAAGTTCGCTTCCGCATGCAGGGCATTCAGCGGGCATATGAAAAGGCTGTTCGTCACCCGTACGTTGTTGCGTTACCGCACGAACTACCTCTGGAATAATATCGCCGGCTTTTTTAATAATAACTTTATCACCAATGCGAATATCTTTGGCTTTGATTAAATCTTCATTATGCAATGTCGCCCGTTGGACCGTTGTTCCTGCAACACGGACGGGATCCAGAATGGCTGTTGGGGTAATGACACCTGTACGCCCGACACTAAGTTCAATATCACGTAACGTTGTCATTACTTCTTCTGCCGGAAACTTATAGGCGATCGCCCATTTCGGGCTTTTTACCGTATAGCCAAGTTCCTCCTGCTGTTGTAAATTATCAACCTTGATGACGATTCCGTCGATTTCGTAGGACAAATTCGGCCGTTCCTTTGTCCAGTAAGCCACATAATCCAGTACTTCACTGATCGTGGCACATTTTTTCCATTCGGGGTTGGTTTTGAGACCCAATTCTTGTAAATATTCTAGCCGACCGCTATGGGTGCTGATTTCTTTACCTTGCCATTCACCAACACCGTACAGAAAAACATCAAGGTTTCGTGAAGCAGCGATTTTCGGGTCCAGTTGCCTTAACGATCCGGCTGCTGCATTTCGGGGATTCGCAAATGGCACCTGGCCTTGTTCTTCTCTTGATTTATTCAATGCAAGGAAGGACTTATGCGGCATGTATGCCTCACCGCGGACTTCGATGGTATTCTTTTCGGCAATTGACAGCGGAATGCTGCGGATGGTGCGCAAATTGGCGGTAATATCCTCGCCGACTGTAGCATCTCCGCGCGTCGAGCCGAGGACAAATTGCCCGTCTTCGTATCGGAGTGATACAGCAAGCCCATCAATTTTCAATTCGCAAACATAAGCGAAATCATCACCAATTTCTTGGCGCACGCGGCGGTCAAAGGCTTTTAATTCATTTTCATTGAAGGCATTCGCCAGACTCAACATTGGAATAGCATGCCTTACCTTTCTGAATCCTTCCAGCGGTTTGTCTCCAACACGCTGGGTCGGGGAATCAGGTGTAATCAATTCGGGAAATTTCCCTTCCAGCTCCTGCAATTCCCTTAGCTTCGTATCGTACTCGGCATCAGGTACAGTCGGGTTATCGAGTACATAATAGGCATGGCTGTATTCATTCAATATTTGTCGCAACGCCAGAATTTTTTCTTCAGCTTGATTTTTATCCATGAACAAAGCCTCCCTGGTTATTGTTTCTCAATCGGGGCAAATTTTGCCAGCAACCGTTTGATGCCCGTTGGCGCAGGAAATGCAACATCCAATTCCATATTGTCGCCTTCACCCTGTACTTTCACGACTGTTCCAACGCCCCATTTTTTATGTTTTGCCTTATCGCCTGGATTCCATGCCTGACCCTCAGCACCAGTTGTTTGTTGCATTCGCCGCGCGCTGCGTTTTGGTGCCTGCGCTGTTTGACTTTGGTCGCCGAAACCACTTCGGAATGTGCCAAACATCGTTTCATTTGCTTGTTCAATGCCGTCAATCAGATCTTGTGGAATTTCATTGATAAACCGGCTGATTGGGTTCATATTCGTTCTTCCGTAAATCGTCCGCATCTTTGCATGTGTCAAAAAAAGCATCTTTTCCGCCCTCGTAATGCCCACATACGCCAGACGGCGCTCCTCTTCCATTTCGTCATCATCAAACATAGATCGGCTATGAGGAAATACATTTTCTTCCAAACCAATCAAAAATACTACCGGAAATTCCAGTCCTTTGGCAGCATGCAATGTCATCAGCACGACTTTGCTATCATTATCCGGATCTTCTTCATCAACACGATCAATATCTGCAATCAGCGCAAGGTCAGTCAAGAACGCCAATAATGATTTATCCTCTTCTGCCTTTTCCTCAAAATCATGTGTTACCGTTTTGAATTCCTCCAGGTTTTCCAAACGGCTTTGTGCTTCTAGCGTCCGTTCATTTTTCAACGATTCTTCATACCCAGTTGTTTCCAATACTTGTTCAACCATATCTGTCGCAGTTAAAAAGTCCTGCTGCTGGGAAAGTGTTCGGATTAAATGGGCAAATTCCGTCAATGCTTTGGCAGCTTTTTTGGAAATGCCAGTGTACTGGACCTCTCCTACTGCGCCAAACAGCGATAAGCCCTGCTGCGTGGCATATGCTTGCAGCTTGTCCATCGACGTTTTGCCAATGCCTCGTTTCGGCTCGTTGACAACCCGGCTGAAACTGATATCATCACTAGGGTTCGTAATCAAACGAAGGTAGGCAATCATGTCCTTGATTTCTTTACGGTCGTAGAACTTTGTGCCGCCTACCATTTTATAACTGACGCCAGCTTTCATGAAAATGTCCTCGATCGCACGGGATTGTGCGTTCGTTCGGTACAAAATCGCAATATCGCTCGGTTTTACGCCCTCTTGGCGAATCAGTTCCTGTATTTTTTCCGTAACGTACAGCGCCTCTTCCTGCTCGGTGGATCCCTGGAAATAATGAATTTTCGCACCGTCCGGATTTTCGGTCCACAGTTTTTTCGGTTTCCTGCTGCTGTTATTGGCAATCACATGGTTTGCGGCTTGTAAAATGGATTTTGTCGAACGATAGTTTTGTTCCAGGAATACTGTTTTGGCATTCGGGTAGTCTTTTTCAAATGACAGGATATTGGTAATATCCGCACCGCGCCAGCGATAAATGGATTGATCCGAATCCCCGACAACGCAAAGGTTCTTAAACCTGCTTGCCAGTTGTTTTACCAAATAGTATTGCGCATGGTTTGTATCTTGATACTCATCAACATGAATATACTGGAAACGGCGCTGGTAATATTCCAGCACGTCGGGCACATTTTTAAACAAATAAATCGTCTGCATAATCAGATCATCAAAATCCAGTGACTGATTTCGCTGCAAGACTTTTTGATATTCCGCATACACTTTTCCTACTTGGCGGTCGTAAAAATTGCCGACGCGTGCATTGAACTCCTCCGGGGTAACCAATTCGTTTTTAGCTGCACTGATTTGGCTCTGCATTGCTCTTGGTTCAAATTTTTTCGGGTCAATGTTCAAGTTTTTTAAAACCTGTTTAATCACAGACAGCTGGTCACTGCTGTCCAAAATGGTAAATGCCCGATTATAACCGATGCGGTCGATATCTCGGCGCAATATCCGCACACACATGGAGTGGAAAGTGGATACCCACATATTCTCGCCATCTGCACCTACCAGGCGCTGTACCCGGTCTCTCATTTCCCGGGCTGCTTTGTTTGTAAAGGTAATTGCCAAAATATTCCTTGGCGAAACGCCTTTTTCGTTCATTAAATAGGCTATGCGATGGGTGAGCACGCGTGTTTTGCCGCTTCCTGCTCCCGCCATAATCAATAATGGGCCTTCTGTATGTCTGACCGCTTCTTGCTGCTCTTTGTTCAATCCACGCAATAAATCATCTCTCGTTGGATTCATCTTTCTGGCACCACCTTCAAAAATCTGTATTTACCGAAAGCGAGCATCACTGTTTGACAGCTTTAACCGTTTTTAATGCTTCTTTCAAATTTGTATAGACACTATTGCCGACCACAATAGTATCGGCATATTCCTTCATTTCCTTTGCCTGTGCGGCGGTTTGAATGCCACCGCCATATATAAAATGGGTATTTTGCAATTCATTTTTTACTTTTTTCGCCAGCTCCGCACTGCCATATGTGCCGCTGTATTCGAGGTAAAACACCGGTAAATGAAAGACATGCTCTGCCATGTATGCGTACGCAAGCACATCCTCATCAAGCGGCAGCTCACAGCTCGTTTTTTTGAAGGCTTTGCAGTCGGGATTCATGATGCAATAGCCTTCCATGAAAATTTCGTCCCAATTCATTACCTCTCTATATTCTTTAATCGCCTCATGCTGCTGGCCCAGAATCCATTGCTTGTCCGTACTGTTTAATACCATCGGAATCAAGTAACCATCAAATCCCGGTGTCAGCACTTCGGCATCTGTTACTTCCAAATAACAAGGCACGCTGTATCTGCGAATGCTGGATAACAAGTCGAGCACACCATCCAGCGTGATATGATCCGTCCCGCCTACAATAATTGCATCCGTACCCGATTCACAAATTTTTTCGAGTGCTTCATCGGAAATTTCTTTATCGGGATCAAGCTTAAAAACGTGTTTCCAATCGGTTAATTGTGTAATCAATCGTTTATCCTCCATTACTATTGATCCATTATTTCATTATAGCAAAAATCTGTTCATGGAATTAGCGATATGGGAAAGTTTTTTTAATAGATTGGAGGGAGCGGTTCTGCACAGGGAGGTATTTGGGAGTGAATGGAAATGTCGTGAGGGTTTTCTTGTCTTATGGGGGGGGTGGAGATGTGCGTAGGTTGATGGGCATAGTGGGATTTTTGCATTTTTCGGTTAAGGAGCCAAGTTTTGATATTCATTTTGAAAAGTACCGGCCTTGTAGGGGCATGCTTCAACACTCCTTTTCAAAACCTTGCAAATTAAATTGGTGTTCTGACAAGAATATTCACTTCAACCGCCGCAAATGGCATATACTCGCTTTTTCACGGGCGGCTACCTGGTGGGACAAGGGACCTGTCCCCTTGTCCCACCAGGCTCATTCGTCCGTTGATTGATCTTTTTCTTCCAGGCGCCCAAGCACCAAATTATAGCCGTCACTGCCATATTTCAGACAGCGTCTAACCCGGGATATGGTTGCAGTGGATGCTTTTGTTTCCTGGTCAATGGCATTGTATGTTTTTCCTTCACGCAGCATTTGGGCAACCTTCAGACGCTGGGACAACGATTTGATTTCGTTCATCGTCGCAACATCATCAAAAAACTGATAGCATTCCTCACGGTTTTTCAACGTTAAAATCGCATCAAAAAATCGGTCAAGCTGTTCGCCCCGGAGTTTATCAATTTGCAAGCCAAACCCCTCCTTAACATATAATATCTATCGATCCGTTCTTTACCCGCCAATTTTCGACAAAATTCGGGAAGCGCCTGGCACCTCCCGAAAGCAGTTATTTTATCTTATCTTACCTTTTTTCCCTTGGTTTGTCACGATTGCTACCTAATGGTGGATGGGAAGATAATTTCCCGTTTTTTGACATCGACAATGCCGCGCTGCGTGATACGGATGTATGGCAAATGCGTCGATGCCAAAAACAGGATACTATATACTGGGTCATGAAAGGAATAGCCATATTCCTTCAGACATTCTTTCAGTGTTTCTTCCTTTTCGATCAGGTCCTCCATTTTTCCATCGAACATGATACCGCCAAGCGTCAATGGGATTTCCGCCAATATTTCGCCATCATGAACCGCAACGATGCCGCCGCCAATTTTTTTCATTCTGCGAAAGGCAAGCAGCATATCGCGCTTGTTTTTCCCTATCAGTACAATGTCTCCACCTGTGGAGAAAGAACTGACCAGTCCGCCGAGTTTTTTTGTAAAACCGCGAATGGTCGTATTAGCACGCCATTGGCCATGCCTATCCATCATCAGCAAAAAGGCGTCGTTTCGGTTTTCCGGCAATTGGTCCGGTGTGATATCCGTTTGAATCGCGTATGGTTTCAAGATGACATCATTGACCATATCCAGACCAATCGGTAACGAGAATTGCAGATCGCGCATCGTTAAGTCCCACGACAATTCCAATGGCTGAATTCCAAATTTGTTCCATTCCATGGTTGACTCATCAAACATTGCTTTTTCTTCCCGCTTTATCCATTTTCCTTTTGCTAATACACTTACTGGATTAGGATTATCTTTTGCTGTCAGGAAGTTGATGTGTGCCAGCCTTCCCGGGGCAATGCTACCGATTTTTTCTTCCAGATGCAGGTGTTTGCTAGGGTTATAGCTTCCCATTCGGTATGCTTCTGCTGTAGGCACGCCTTTTTCAATCGCAATGCGGATACACTCATTAATAACGCCATTTTTATAGAAAGATGGGGTAGCGCCATCCGTTGTATACGAAAAACTATCGAATACATCGACCCCCTCTGCCAGTATTTCCTCCAGCAAATTCGGCAAATCCGGCCGGATGGAAGAATGTCGCAAACCGGTTTGGAATCCCAGTTCCATCCGTTTGATGACTTCCTTGCCTGAAATCGATTCATGGTCGGCATTGACACCAAGCAATTTCATTTTAGTCAGTGTATTTTCCGACGCACCCGGCAGGTGACCTTCGATTGGTTTGCCCAGTTGTTTTGCTTTTTGAATCCAATACAGCAAAATATCATTGCCATCCAATAAACTTGGCCAGGCGGTCAGCTCCCCCCCCTGCACAACGGATGGATGTTTCAGCCAGGTGAGCACATCCTCCGTGTTAAAAAGCGCCTCTTCGTCGTTCAACATCGTTTGCGAATCGAAACGTGCCCACCAATACATGGAAACAGGGCATTCGTCCAACTCTCCGATGACAGAAAACGCTTTCTTTTCATCCAATAAAAAACGCCACAGCAAGTTGTCATTAATCAATGTTGTCGTTCCGGTTTTGGCTGCATGTAATGCTAGCGATTCGGGATTGTATAAATGAGATGGATGTGCATGCATCTCTACATACCCGGGTACAAGGAATTTTCTACTGCAATCAACAAATTCGGTTCCTTCATCATTTTCAGGCATTTTTTCGCCAACATAAACAATTCGGTCGCCATAGATCCAGATATTCGCATTCAGCCATTTTTTCGCATAAACATTTAAATAAGTTGCATTTGACAAAACAAGTGCAGGCGCTGTTGTACCATCAATAATGCTTACGTGTTTACGTAAATCACGATTTCTCCAATAGCCTTTGTCCAACATGTCACGCACTCTCCAATTTACAGTTATAATCATTTTTACTAGTTTAAGTGTATCATATTTTTCCTTTGTTACGGCAATGTTTTATCCCAATAAAGTGAACAATTGGTGACGTTTTCATTTTTGCTTCGTTCCTTCCTTTAAAACACCTATGAGCAACCGAGCGAGACAAAATTTGCAACGTGCGGTGCTTTAACAACAAAACAAGGACGCAACAAAGGAAAATACCATCGCTGCGTCCTGCGTCCTTCAAATACAGCGGGTTTGCCTAACTATATAAAGGGATACCTGCCTGCTTTAATAAAGGATCAAACCAATGCAGGGAATCTTCATGGTTCTCCTCAAAAAAATCACAATTTTTTTGAGGGAAATTGCATTTTCGCTTGTCTGCCGATATCCTTTCGATAAAACAGCCGCTCATCCATGTCTACTTGCCTGATATTTTCATAGACATTGTCCGCGGCTTCTTCCGTCGTGTCCGCTATATTGCCCACCAATAGCACACGGCCGCCGGATGATACCAGTTCGCCCTCTGTCAAACTCACACCTGCATAGTTAACAAAACAGTCCCTACCGAAATTTGGTATCGGAATATTTTTTACATATTTTTCCGGATAACCCGCCGCAGCAAGAACAACCCCGGTACAAGCTTTGTTCTTCCACCGAAGTTCGGGATCTTTCCCGGCGAGAACATCTAAAAACACTTGTAGCAAATCATTTTCCATTAGCGGCAGCACAACCTGGGTTTCCGGATCACCGAACCTGGCATTAAATTCGATAACTTTTACTCCGTTTTCCGTCAGGATCAATCCTGCGTACAGGATGCCGGTAAATGGCCTGCCCTCCGTTACCATGGCGTCCGCTGTTTTTTGCAAAATTTCTTCTTGGGTGGTTGTCAGTGTTTCTTTGGGGATATCAGCAACTGGGGCAAATGCTCCCATGCCGCCTGTATTTGGTCCTTCATCATTGTCAAATGCCCGTTTATGGTCTTGGGCTGCTATCATTGAAAAAACTTGGTTGTGATGGACAAAAGCCATTAATGAAAACTCTCTGCCTTGCAAATATTCTTCTACAATAATTGTGGCTCCCGCTTGTGCAAATACTTTGTCCACGAGCATGCTGTCTACTGCCCGGCAAGCTTCTTCCACTGTTTGCGCAACGACAACACCTTTGCCGGCAGCTAGCCCATCTGCCTTGATGACAATCGGAGCACCTTGTTCGTGGATGTAGGATTTTGCTGCCTCCGCATCTGTAAAAACAGCATACGCGGCAGTTGGCACACCGTATTTGATCATCACATCTTTCGCAAATTGCTTGCTTCCTTCCAGCAGTGCCGCTTCTTTCGTTGGGGCAAAAATAGGCAATCCTTCTGTCTGGAATCGATTGGCGATGCCTGCCATTAATGGATTTTCCGGACCAACGATTGTCAGATCCATTTCCTTTTGCTTAGCAAATGCAGCCAAACCGTCCACATCGGTTTCCTGAATAGCAACACAAATTGCTTCATGCATACCGGTATTTCCGGGAGCCGCGTACAGATTATCGATTCGATTACTGCCTGCAAGTTTCTGTACCAGACTATGCTCACGACCGCCATGGCCAACAACTAACACATTCATTCTCCGCACTCCTTTTATGGGGCAGCCACCCCGGGTTTTATTTTCGATAATACGTACTATGCCAAGCGTTCAAGCATTGCGTGCCTGATAAGTGCAACAAAACCAAAAATCCAAATCATGGCGTATCAGTGACCAATTGATGCTATTCTGCGGCCAAAAGGCACTGAGAAAGCTTATCAGTGACCAATTAACGCAATTCTCCCGCCAAAAGGGCTCTGAGAAAGCCTATCAGTAACCAATTAACATAATTCTCCTACCAAAAGGGCTCTGAGAAAGCTTACCAGTGACCAAAACCCGCAATTCTCCCGCCAAAAGGGCACTGATATCAACTTTCAGTAACCAAAGCGCAAATTCAGCGGAATAGCCAAACACCCGCACCGCTAGCCAATCAATGCTTAAAATGGCGCATGCCTGTATATACCATTGCAATACCGTGCGCATCGCATACATCAATCGAATCTTGGTCGCGTTTCGAACCACCCGGCTGGATAATCGCTGTAATGCCGGCTTTTGCCGCTTCTTCCACTGTATCGGGCATCGGAAAAAATGCGTCGGAAGCCATGGCGGCACCTTCTGCTTTATCCCCTGCCTGATTCAAGGCAATGATTGCCGAACCGACACGATTCATTTGACCAGCCCCTACACCAAGTGTCTGGGAGCCTTTAGCCACAACGATGGCATTAGATTTTACATGCTTGCATGCCTTTTGTGCAAAAAGCAAATCCTGCAATTCTGCTTCTGTCGGTTTGCGTTTTGTTGGATACGTAAAGTTTTCAGCCTGTAATTCCCCACTGTCGCTTGATTGAACAAGGATGCCACCTTTTACGGATGTCATTTTGAAGGTGGCAGGCTGTTTTTGTGCCATAGCCAATGTCAGCAGGCGAATGTTTTTCTTTCTGGTCAAAATTTCCTTGGCATTTTCGTCATATGCCGGGGCAATGACAATTTCTAGGAAAATTTTACTCAGTTTTTCAGCCAAGCTCGCTGTAATTTCTCGATTGACGGATACAATCCCGCCGAAAATGGAAACTGGATCTGCATCATATGCTTTATCGAATGCTGCTTCAATGTTTGCTCCGGTACCAATACCGCACGGATTCATGTGCTTTACGGCCACAGCGGTCGGTTCTTCGTATTCAGCCAAAATTTCCAGGCATGCATTGGCATCTTGAATATTGTTGTAAGAAAGCTCCTTGCCGTGCCACTGCACAGCTTGAGCAAGACTCATCGGCACAGCCCACGGTGTTTTATAAAATGCTGCGGTTTGATGCGGATTTTCTCCATAGCGAAGATCCTGTGCTTTTTCAAACGTAACCGTTAAATCTTCGGGATAGGCATGATTCGTTTGTTCTGCGAAATAATGGGCGATTAACGCATCATATTTCGCTGTATGGCGGAAAACCTTGGCGGCGAGATTTTCGCGAAATGCAACGTCCGCCTCGTTTGACGCCAGTTTTTGCAGCACATGATCGTAATCGTTCGGGTCGACAACAACCAATACATCTTGATAGTTTTTCGCGGCAGCGCGTAGCATAGATGGTCCGCCAATATCAATGTTTTCAATTATTTCTTCCTTGGTTGCATCTGCTTTCGTAACTGTTTCTTTGAAAGGGTACAAATTGACAACCACCATATCGATGGATGCAATATGATTTTCCGCCATTTGTTTTTGGTGGGATGGATTTTTTCTTTTGTGTAAAATACCGCCATGAATGAGCGGATGTAGTGTTTTGACTCTACCATCCAAAATTTCCGGAAAGCCGGTAATATCTTCTACTCCCACTGCATCTACGCCAGCATCATGCAGGGCTGCAAGTGTACCGCCTGTTGAAACAATTTCATAACCTTGTTTTGCCAACCCTTTGGCAAAACCGACGACTCCTGTTTTATCCGAAACACTGATCAATGCACGTTTTTTCATTGCACAAGCACCTCGCAAAAAATTTAATGTTGGACCAATAGATGATTAATAGTTTTGGGATACAGCCGATGTTCCACTTGGTGAATACGTTCGGTTAATTCGGACAGGCTATCTCCCGTTTCCACGGAAACTGCTTCTTGCGCTATGATTGGTCCGGTATCCATCCCTGCGTCGATATAATGAACGGTTACGCCGGTCACCTTTACCCCTGCTTGCAACGCTTGGGCGATGGCATCTTTGCCAGGGAACGCCGGTAGCAAGGACGGGTGAATATTGACAATGCGGCTTGGAAAAGCGTTCAACAATGTATTGCCAATTAAGCGCATGTAACCGGCAAGAAATATCCATTCCACTTTATGTAACTGCAGCTGTCTCAGAATGTCCAACTCAAATGCTGCTTTATCAGCGAACATTTTGCGATCTGCTACAAAAACAGGAATCCCGTATGCCTTAGCCTTTTCAATGACCATTGCGCCAGGTCGGTCACAAACGAGCAAGACAATATCAGCTGCCAGAGATTCGCTTTCCAGCAGCGCCTGAAAGTTACTCCCGGTCCCGGAAGCAAAAACAGCAGCTTTCACATTACCCATCAGACGAAATGCACTCCCTCCTTTGCCACCGTTTCGCCGATGACAAATGCTTTTTCGCCAAGCTGTTTCGTCAACTGTAAGACACCTTTCACATCCGTTTGGTTCACAACGACTGCCATGCCGATTCCCATATTGAATACACCGTACATTTCTTCGGTTGCAATCTGTCCTTTTTCCTGTAAAAAGCGAAAAATTGGCGGCACCACCCACGCATTTGCTTGTATCCGGACACCTATGCCTGCCGGGAGCATTCTTGGCAGATTTTCATAAAATCCACCACCGGTAATATGGGATACTCCCTTGATGCGGTATTGCTTATGCAAAGCTGCAATTACCTTTGCATAGATTTTAGTCGGTTCCAGCAATACGTCACCAAGCGAACCGTCCAATTCGGGATATTCCGTTGCCAGATCCAAGTCAGCCACGATCGCGCGTACAAGCGAATAGCCGTTGGAATGAACGCCGCTTGAGGCCAAACCAATGACAGCATCGCCTGCCTCAATGGAGCTGCCAGTTTGCAGCTGTGATTTTTCGGCTATACCGACTGCAAACCCTGCCAGGTCGTAATCTGCTTCCTCATACATTCCGGGCATCTCCGCTGTTTCACCGCCAATTAGAGCGGCGCCGGATGCAACACAACCATCCGCTACGCCCGCAATGATTTGTTCCATTTTTGCCGGAACATTTTTTCCGCAAGCAATATAATCAAGGAAAAACAAAGGCGTTGCACCTTGTGCGACCACATCATTCACACACATGGCCACGAGGTCGATGCCAATCGTGTCGTGCTTATTCATTTGCTGTGCAATTTTCAGCTTGGTTCCGACGCCGTCTGTTCCCGATACAAGTACCGGCTCTTTATAGGAAAATCCGCTCAAATCAAACATCCCTGCAAAAGTGCCAATACTTCCCAGCACTTCCGGTCGAATTGTTTTGGCAATATGCTTTTTCATCCGTTCGACAGCCATGTAGCCTTTTTTCACATCAACGCCAGCATTTTTATATGAATCTATCATAGGTTCCTCCTGTTATAGTTGCTTTCATTCAGCCGTTTTTGCTTGGAGCATTTTACTTTCTTTGGCAACCGGGTAATTGCCTGTAAAGCATGCATTGCAAATTCCTTTGGACGAATCGTTGGTTGTAGCTACGATTGCCTTTTCAAGTCCTTCAGGTGACAGATATGCCAAGCTGTCTGCACCAATGATGTCGCACATCTCTTCCAACGTATAATTCGCTGCAAACAATTCCTGCTTCGTCGACATGTCGATACCGTAGAAACATGGGTTGGTTACTGCCGGTGAAGCGATACGGACATGCACCTGGGCAGCGCCCGCTTCCTTGAGCATGGTGACGATTTTTTTGGATGTGGTTCCCCGAACAATGGAATCATCGACCATGACTACCCGTTTTCCGGCAACGATGCCTTTAACAGGTGACAATTTCATCTTGACACCCTGCTCGCGCAATTCCTGCGAAGGTTTGATAAACGTTCTGCCTACGTAACGATTTTTAATCAAGCCAATCTCATATGGCAGATTGCTTGCTTCCGCATAGCCGATTGCTGCGGAAATACTGGAATCCGGTACCCCTGTCACGACATCGGCGCAGACACTTGCTTCCTTGGCGAGCTGGATTCCCATGCGTTTACGGGCGGCATGCACATTGACATATTGCAAATCGCTGTCGGGACGGGAAAAATAAACATATTCCATTGCGCATAATTGTTGTTTTTTCACCCGCTGGATCGTTTTTCGATGAATGCCATCATCGGCTATTCGAATGAGTTCGCCCGGCTGCACTTCAAACATTTTTTCCGCACCGATCAAATCAAACGCACAGGATTCCGAAGCTGCGACGTAAGCACCATGCAGTTTCCCAATAGACAATGGGCGGATCCCATACGGATCCAGCGCAACATACATGCAATCTTGCGTCATCAGCAAAAAAGCATAAGCCCCCACAATGTTTTCCAGAGCGGTTTGGATCGCATGCGCATCTATGTGAGCGCCTTGTCTCCTGATTAAATGGGCAAGCAATTCAGTATCGGATTCCGTCTGGAAAATACTTCCCGAACGCTCCAATTCCCCGCGTAGCTCATACGCATTTGTAATGTTTCCGCTATGCACAATCGCCAAGCTGTCTTTTTGTGACTGGAAAAGATGCGGCTGAACATTGTCATAGCCGACATTGGCGCCGTGTACATAATGAATTTGGCCGATTGCGTGTCTCCCGGAAAGACGTTCGAGCTGCCCCCGACTGAAAACATCGTTCAATAACCCAACATCTTTGTGCAACATCCATTCCTCATTTTCATACGTCACGATGCCCGCCCCGTCTTGCCCGCGGTGCTGCAAGGCGTGCAAAGCGTAATATGTTATTTCTGCTGCCTTTTCATGTCCCCAAATTCCAAACATCCTGTCGCCCCGCTTTTGGATTTATTTCAATGCATTGTGAATGGCATTTTCCCATCGATCTTGCAATACTGCGACTGCTTCATCAAGCACAACTTTTTCATCATTTTCCACAACGAGTCTCTCCGAGTCTGTTACACGGCCAATTTGTACCGCATTGCTTAATAATGCTTCCGCATCCGCTTTATTCTCCGCCTTGACGGTGACCAGGAAGCGTGACTGCGACTCACTGAACAACGCGGTCGTCATATCGCCAGAAAGCACTGCCTCCACACCGAGCTGTCTGTCTGTAAACAAACTTTCAGCCAAGGCGACAGCAAGACCGCCTTCAGAAAGATCATGTGCCGAAACAATGATGCCTTTTTTAATTGCCGTCAACAGTTCTTGTTGCATTTGTTTTTCTTCATTTAAATCAATCTCTGGTGCCTTGCCACTGTATGAACCTTCCAGCAAGTACTGCAATTCACTGCCGCCGAATGCTGCCTTTGTCGTTCCAACCAGGTAAACAAGATCGCCTGCCTCCTGAAAATGATTTGGTGTGATATGATCCAGTGATTCGAATATGCCAACCATACCAATGATTGGAGTCGGGAAAATGGCTCTATCATTCGACTGATTGTACAAGGATACGTTTCCGCTAACTACCGGTGTACCCAAGGCTTGGCATGCCTCGCTAATGCCGTCGACACTTTCTTCCATTTGCCAGAAAATTTCTGGGTTGGTCGGATTGCCGTAGTTCAGGTTATCCGTAATCGCCAGCGGCTTTGCACCGGAGGCAACGATATTGCGTGCTGCTTCAGCTACCGCGATTTTTCCGCCGTTTTTTGGATCCAGGTAAATATAGCGGGAATTACAATCAGTCGTTATTGCAATTGCCTTTTTTTGGTTGTCAATTTTCACCACCGCTGCATCCGATCCTGGGCCTACCAATGTATTTCCATCCGAACCTGTCTCAAATTGGTCATATATCCATTTTTTACTGGCAATGGTTGGCTGCTGTAACAGCTTTTGCAATGTTTCGCTGTAATCACGGACTGCAGGAACAGTCTGCGCCATTGTTTGGAATGATTGGTAGTAGATTGCCTCCTTGGAAGGTAACTGATATACAGGCGCATCTTCTGCCAGCGCGTCAACTGGAATGTCTGCCTGAATGCTGCCATGCTGTTTGACGCGGAGCACTTTTTCTTCAATGACTTCACCAATGATTGCTGCCGGAACGTCATATTTGGCAAATATATGCATGATTTCCTTTTCACGGCCTTTTTCTACAATGAGCAGCATGCGTTCCTGGGATTCGGAAAGCATCAATTCATACGCTGTCATGTTTTCTTCACGTTGCGGCACGAGATCCAAATTCATTTCGATGCCGGTTCCTGCTTTGCTCGCCATTTCACTTGCAGAAGAAGTTAAACCAGCCGCGCCCATATCCTGCATGCCGACAAGTACATCGGATTTTGCAGCTTCCAGACAAGCATCAATCAAGCGTTTCTCCAATGCTGGATCACCAATGGCAACAGCACTGCTGTTATTGGTATCCTCAGCCAAATCACCGGAAGCGAATGTCGCACCGTGAATGCCATCGCGACCAGTGGATCCGCCCGCATAAAGAACCAGGTTGCCAACGCCTTTTGCAACACCTTTTTTAATGCCATCATGGTCAATCAAGCCGACAACCATGGCATTCACGAGTGGATTTCCTTCGTAGCACGTATCAAACTGCACTTCGCCGCCAACAGTCGGCACTTCTATCGTATTGCCATAGTGTGCGATACCGCGCACCACTTCTTTCAATAAATACCGTGAGTGGTCGGAATCCAGTTTGCCAAATCGAAGCGAGTTCAAGGAGACAATCGGTTTGGCCCCCATGGAAAACACATCACGAATAATGCCGCCAACACCTGTTGCTGCTGCTTCAAATGGCTCCACTGCACTCGGATGGTTGTGGCTTTCGATTTTAAAGACGACTGCCTGGTTATCGCCAATATCTACAACACCGGCTCCCTCACCAGGTCCCTGCAATACTTGTGCTCCTTTCGTCGGGAAACGTTTCAGCAGCGGTTTTGATGTTTTGTAGCTGCAATGTTCCGACCACATGACGGAAAAAATACCGGTTTCCGTGTAATTCGGCTGGCGACCCATCCATTCTTTTACCACGGCAAATTCTTCGTCTGTCAAACCCATTTCTCGGTAAATTTTCGCTTTTTCAATTTGACTTGCAGTTGGATACGTAATGGTTTTCATCCATGTTCCCTCCGATTTGGTTGTATAGGCTTGGCTTGTCAGGCGGCCTTTTCATTTGTGCTACCCTGCTTTTTTGTGCAGTTTTTGAAAATCCGCTATCATCCAGCATGCGTTCAATTTGTAAGGACAGCATAGGAATTGTCGAGCAGGATTGAACAAAGGCGCAAGCGCCCTTACAGGCTAAAAGCGTGACGTCCTGGGGCTGCGGTTACTCGCCCCACCCAAAACCCTTGCTAGTTGCTGGGAGCTGGAGCCGGACGTGATTGTCACCCAAAAGTGACGTTCATACAGCCTGAATTTTATACTTTCTTATAACACGAAAAACTGCTTTAACGCAGCATCCCTTCAAGCTGGTAGGCTTTTACTTCTTCCAATGTTTCGGCGACATATGTGATATGTCCCATTTTGCGGTTTTCTTTTGCATTTTCTTTGCCATAAATATGGACAGAAGCTTGCCCATTTGCTTGCAGTATTTCCAATGCAGCGGGCAGGTCCTGCCCCAAAATATTGACCATAACAGCCGCTTGCAATTGCTTTACTTTCATCAATGGCAGGTTGCAAATGGCACGGATATGCTGGCCAAATTGGGAAATATTACAAGACTCAATTGTGTAATGGCCGGAATTATGCGGTCTTGGAGCCATTTCATTCAAATAAATATTGTCACCTTTGACAAACATTTCAATCGCGGATGTGCCAACAACTTGCAATTGATCAGCAAGCAGTCGGGCAGCATGTAGTGCCTTGTCAATTACCTTTTCGCTAATAGCCGCCGGTACAGTAGTTTTATAGAGAATATGGTTGCGATGTTCATTTTCTGCTATTGGAAAATACTGTATTTCTCCGGATTGGGAGCGGCTGAATACGACAGAAATTTCCTTGTCGAAATCGACCCATTGCTCAATGATGCATGTGCCCTTTTCAGCAACAAACGCCATTGCTTCCTGTACTTGTTCAGCGGTTTCGATTTTCAATTGTCCTTTTCCATCGTAGCCGCCGCTGCATGTTTTCATGACTGTGGGCAATACCAGCTGCTGCAGTGCTTCTCCGCATTCTTTTTCGTCGTGAACGATGCGATAAGGTGCAACAGGCAAATTTGCTTCCTCCATCGCACGCTTTTCCAATTCCCTGTTTTGCGTTACCTCCAGCGCACGGCAGCCCTGTGGCAGTTTCCCTTCCTTTTGGATGTATGTTGCTGTTTTTAATGAAACATTTTCAAATTCATAGGTGATAACATCACTAATCGCAATTAATTCCCGGATTGCCTGCAAATTATCATAAGTTGCGGTAATTTGCTTATCGGCTACCTGGGCCGTTGGACAGTTTTCCGTCGGGTCAAGTACAACAACCTGATAGCCCATATACTTGGCAGCAAGTGCCATCATGCGTCCCAGCTGGCCCCCACCGATAATACCTATCGTTTGTGGTGGTAAGATTTTTTCATTTATTTGCAAGCTGCTCCCTCATTTCCACTACCTTTTTTTGCAATTGCAGGCGGTAGTTTACTAATTTTTCCGCAATATTCTCTTCAAAAGCACCGATAATTTCCGCTGCCAGCAATCCGGCATTGGTAGCACCGGCCTTGCCGATCGCAACCGTGGCTGTCGGGATACCGGCCGGCATTTGGACAATGGACAACAGGGAGTCAAGTCCGTTCAGTGCCTTGCTTTGTACCGGAACGCCAATAACCGGCAAGGTCGTTTGTGCTGCGACCATTCCCGGAAGATGCGCCGCACCGCCAGCTCCGGCAATGATTACCTTTAACCCTTTATCTTTTGCCGATTCTGCATAATTTGCCATGTCATCTGGTGTTCTGTGCGCGGAAATGATTTCCTTTTCATAAACAATGGACAGTTCATCCAACATGGCTGCAGCATGCTGCATCGTTTCCCAATCCGAAATGCTGCCCATGATCAAACCGACTTGTGCCATGCCTTCCCCTCCAATTTATTGTGCTGATAGTGGCGTGCAAAAAAACCATGCGGGTTAAAATCATAAGTGCAGTGACTTCACCATTTGTTGTTCCTCGTTCAAAAAGAGACCACGCAGGTTAACATCCCTGTGCGACATCTTTCAGTCGCAACGCCTTTTTTGTTCAAAAAAGACCGCATTGGCCAAAACGCAACGTCTAGGACTGCGATTTTTGCCTTGCGAGAGCCCCTCCTTTTACTGGACTTTTTGAGCATCCTCTGCAAACAGGAACAAAGGCGTAAGCGCCCGTTTAGCAACGTACAAACTGGAGCGCTTTGGGGCTGCGGTTACTCGCCCCATCAAAAAGCCCTGCTAGTTGCTGGGCGCTGGAGCCGGACGTGGCTGTCACAGCAAATGACATGAATACAGCCCAATTTTATACTTTTTTTACCTACAAAAAAGCCTATTCATTTTCCAATCTATAAGGAAGATGAATAGACTTATACGCTTTCACAGTTAAATGACAGAATTAGTTTACGGGACCGGCATCGAAAAAAACAGGAATCCAGCTGGCAATGGGAATTTATATGGACATCCCGCTATCATGCAACGGCATTCGCTAAAATGCTCCCGTAAAAAATCGTCACTTAACACATATATAAAGCCATCTTCCTCATAGTCTGGCATTTACGGTGCCAGGTAGAAACTTTCGAACCGTATTTTCGAAGATATATGAGGGTAGTTCATATATTATTTTGTTTATCCTTTTTCATCATAACAAACTGCAAAATATACTGTCAACAAAAAATCCGAACATTTTTAGAATAAATTTATTTATTGTTTGGATTTCGTGGATGGTTTATCGTTCAGGTTTTTGAATCGACGTATGCAATATGCGCTAATGATTTTCCGAGCCTTCACCCGGACCTTTTTGCGGTGTTCCGCCTCTTGGTTTGCTTTGCCCCATCGTAGAAGGGCTACCCGCCATTCCTGCAGATTGCTCCTTTTTTTCCTTCTCCAATGCTTTTTTTCTTTGGCGTGCTTTGCGTACTTGCTTCACCCAGAAGCCGCCGTATATTTGTTTTGGCTCATACGCGATAATAAATGCTTTCGGATCAATTTCCTTCAATGTCTCATATAGACTTAGTTCGTACTTTCTTGGCGTTAAAATTTGCATGGCAAGCCGATCACCTTCCATGCCGTTCGCCGGCCAGCTTGTGACGCCGTACCCTTTATCACGAAGCTTGCGCGTAAACGCAATATCCGGATTGGTGGAAATGACATTGACAGTAATATAGCCTAATGCCAGCTTTTCCTCAATTTTGGATCCGGTAATGACCCCCAGTCCAAAACCAACTGCATAGGCAATCAGATTTTGGATTTGTCCAAGATTGTCAAGCACCATACCCAATCCCAGCACATAGACAACAATTTCAAACATGCTTAAAAAAGCGGCAATATACCGCCGACCTTTCATGGTTAAAATCATGCGCACTGTGTTCAAAGATACATACACAATGTTGACAACCAATATGATAATAACCATCACCCACGCGTTTGACAGCAATCTTGATTCCTCCATTCAAGTTGAAACTGGTATAAGAGGATGTTCAAAAAGCCCGATAAAATGATTTTTGAACATGCACTTAAAGAATACATCATTTACTCCCCAAAACGCAAAATGGGCCTTCACCTATTGGCAATCGTTGCATATATTATAGAGCAGCAATCATACAAGAAAGAGGTGACAGCCATGGATCCTTTCAGTCAAATGACAGACTGGAAAAAAAATATGGATCAGTTTTTTGGCGATAATTTTTGGAAACAATTTGATGGTCTTATAAAGACCTCTATACCACTAATTAACATGTACCAAACGGATAACGAAATATTCATTATCATCAATGTACCAGGCATGGATAATATAGACAATATGAATGTCTACGTTGATTATGCTACATTAGAACTCAAAGGTGAAATTAACCTGGGCCTTGGAAAAGATACAGCAATCATAAACGAAATTACTGAAGGCTCGTTTGAACGGAAAATTCATCTGCCATATCCGGTCCGTTCCGACAAAATTAAAGCCACTTATAAAAATGGTCTCGTATACATCAAACTGCATCGCCTCATTTCAGAAACGGGCAGAAAAAACCGTGTGAACGTCCATCTCCTTGAAGATGATTGAAAATAGGTGCCAGACACCGAAACAATGTTGAATTGTTTTCGGTACCTGGCACCTATTATTTATTTGGTCCGAAGATGCGCTTGGCGGTATCCGATTCTTTTCCGCGCAGTCTTTTTTTAAAGGTTTTTCGCCAGTTTTCTGCCAGAAGCTCACAGTCGGATAGTTCATACGCCATGTTTAAGTCTTCTTTACGTACATACATTATTTCATTTAATGCTGCGATAGTTAAGTGCGGCATCGGGCGTTCCAGCAGTAATAAATCGACAGCGGGCTTTACCATGCCTTCCTGCAGCACCCGAAAATACCAGCCAGTACGCCCGGTTTGTTGTATTTGCAAAGCCAAATCCATCGTACGATATCTCCTTGCCGGTCTCCAGCATGGGCGTCTCGGCTGAGATACCTGAATGACCGCGTCCCCGAACTGATATGTATCTCCCAAGCATACGGAATATTCATCCATTTCCAGTACTGCCAAGTTCTCACCCATACCGCCAATCGTGATGTTGTCTTCCCCCAACTTTTCCTGCCAGTATGTGTAATGCTTAACCGGGTAGGTAAACAGGGCTTTTTCAGGTCCGCCATGATTTTTCTTATCCCCTACCTCGTCTTGTGCAAGCCCTGTCTTGGATAACCAAATTGGACCGTCTGTTTCTTTTTTATAGATAGCAGTTGTCCATTCCCGATCTATTTTTTTTGCAGCATCTGGATCGCCAATTGTTTTTGCCTTGCCTGTAAAAATTTTATGTACATAAGGTTCGTTCATCAAGCCACTCCCCAAACAATGTGATATAGTAAATAGTACCTTTTGTAAAAAGGAAAAGATTATTTGCAACCATTCTACTTGACTAGTATATCAATTTCAATATTGGAGGGAAAGACAATGGCTGATTTGAAAAAGGCCACATTTGCAGGGGGATGCTTCTGGTGCATGGTCAAACCATTTGATCAGTGGGATGGCATCGAAAAAGTCGTTTCCGGTTATTCGGGAGGGCATGTCGCAAATCCGACTTATGAACAGGTAAAAAGCGGAACCACCGGTCATTTTGAATCTGTGGAAATCACCTATGACCCGCAAATTATCTCTTATGAAACCATTTTGGATGTTTATTGGCGACAAATTGATCCAACGGACGATGGCGGACAATTCCAGGATCGCGGCGACTCGTATCGGACGGCAATTTTTTACCATGATGATGAGCAACGGGCATCGGCGCAAAAGTCCAAAGAACAATTGGAGGCAAGCGGGAGGTTTTCCAAGCCGATTGTGACGCAAATCTTGCCGGCACAGCCATTTTATCCCGCTGAGGATTATCACCAGGATTTTTATAAAAAAAGCGAAAAAGCGTATAAAGCAGACCGTGCCAAATCCGGACGGGATGAATTTATAAACGAAAATTGGGCGGATTGAACAAGAGGGCTTTCTGTAGGAAGGTCCTTTTTTTATTTTCCATCGCTTACAATGCTAAAAGAAATCAGCAATCCACCTACCCAGTGCACGAAACACCCAAAATAACAGCCGAAAAGGCCACACAATAAGTTCCGGTATCCAAAAAAGAACATCCATCACACCATCCCAAAACGTATAATGACCATTATCTTTGTGTTTCTTTCTTCTTGCACGCGTTTTTTCTTTGTCCAATTCCCCATATTTCCTCACCTTTCAATATTAATAAACTAGAAAAAAGCATTACATACCGGCTAAAGCGCGACGCCCCGGTACTGCGACTATTTGACGAAGCGTCGGAGCCGGATATGACTGTGACCGCCAACGAGAGCATTGACTCAAAAATTTTACACTTTTCTTATATTTTAAAAAAAGTACCCAAAAACGCTTTACTTTAGTGTCCATTACACTATAATTATATTACGTTTATATTACACTTTCGATTAATATCTCTCCACTTAACTTTCTAAAAAAGCTCCACAAGCGGTGAAAAGGTATAGGGCATATTATGGTATAGCAGCAATGTGCCTATTCATGAAAATAATGGTGGCTATTAGGTTGGTATTCGAAAACGTGTACGCATCACGCATGAGGAACTTCGGTAAGCCCCTGCCCTTTATTTGCAAATTTATTACGAAACAACAAAATGGAGGAGACGCTATGCTGTTTAAAAGAGACGAAGCTTTCCGTTATTCGTTTGCGGAGCCGCTACCAGTCCACTTTCAAATTGTAATGGTCGATGATCATGCTGTCACATCAGCTGAAGGCGATGCACTCATGCTTGATTTAAGTTTGGAAGGTGCAAAATTATCCACCGAGTTGGATTTACATAAAAGGGACCACGAACTCATTCGCCTGGAATTATTTTTTACACTTTATGAAAAAAACTTTGACCTTCTCGGCGATGTTGTCTGGGGAAAGCATCTTGGTCGGCAAAACCAATATGGTATTCATTTACTTGTAGACGACGAAGAAAAACACAGACTGCTTATTGCATTGAAGCAGTTTGTAAAAGACTTTTAAAAGCTACAGAAAATTGAATGTTGCACCTATTGATTAGTCCGATGTTAAGCATGGCGTTAATCCATAACCAACTTTTTAAATGAGAAGGGGTAACCGATGCGCTTGGGCAAGTCGATAATATAGGGGATTTAAATCAGTGGAGAGTTTATACTCCGCTGATTTTTTTGGACCAACCGCGCCTTTAAGGCTGTATTGCACCGCCTGTTTTTGTTTGTTTTTCGCATGTCTTCTACATCAAGGCATACTACCTCTTTACCCGTGATAAACACCTTTTTGGCGATTTTCCCGTACACTAATGTGCCAACAATTTTTGCGTGTGATTTAAAAATGCTGACCAGCAATACATGGAGGGGTGAAGTCGTGGCTGTTGTGAAAGCTACTGAAAGTGATATTAACCTGCTGGCAAGATTGCTTCGAGCAGAAGCAGAAGGAGAAGGAAATCTGGGCATGCTACTTGTCGGAAATGTTGGTATAAATCGGGTGCGTGCTGATTGTTCAGATTTTACAGGTATCCACTCAATTTCGCAAATGGTTTATCAACCTCATGCGTTTGAAGCGGTAACGCATGGCTATTTTTATCAACGGGCAAGAGAGTCAGAAAAAAAACTGGCGCGACGTGTGGTAAAAGGAGAACGATTTTGGCCGGCAAAATATAGTTTATGGTACTTCCGCCCAGAGGGAGATTGCCCGTCAACATGGTATGATCAGCCATTTGTTTCGCGATACAAACTGCATTGTTTCTATGAACCTACCGGCGAGGAATGTTCTGCAGTCTATAGCACATTCTAGGCGTGAACAGTTATTGTAGCTTAATGGTGCCTTTTGCTTCATCAGAAAAAAATCGAAGGAAATTGAGCGAAACCAGCTGTGAGAGGATTTTTGAGTAAAAAGACGGTGGAATTTGGCGGAACTGACTGTGAGAGAGGCTGCTCTCGGTAAGAAATCAGCAATTATCTGGATAAACTTGCCGTGAGAGGGTTTCTCTCGGTAAAAAATTAGCGATAATCCGGCTAAACTTGCCATGAGAGGGTTTCTCTCGGTAAAAAACAGCGATTATCTAGCTAAACTTGCTGTGAGAAGCCTCCTCTCAGCAAGAAATCTGTATCAACCAAACAATTCCAGCCACAAAGCCATCAAAAGGCGTGCGAAAACAGCCAAAGAAAAGCGTGAAAACCCAACCATGGTTTTTCACGCTTTTCCTACTAACTCAAAAAGATGAAATACAAAATAAAGATGACAAACAGCAAATACATAATGCCGTTTATTTCTTTCCCCCTACCTTTTACGATCATCGTGATAGGATAAAAGATAAACCCGGCTGCAATACCTGTTGCAATACTGTACGTCAAAGGCATCGAAATGATTGTCATAAACGCAGGAATGGCAATTTCCATGTTCTCCCATGCAATATGTTTTAATGAAGAAGCCATGAGTACACCAACAATGATCAACGCCGGTGACGTAACAGCCGGTGTAACAACACTTAACAATGGTGAGAAAAACAACGCCAACAGGAAAAAGCCTGCGGTTACGATTGCGGTAAAGCCAGTGCGGCCACCAGCACCAACGCCTGCGGTTGATTCAACATAGGAAGTTGTTGTCGATGTACCGATTACCGCTCCAGCAACTGTTGCCGCCGAATCGGCAAACAATGCACGGCCTGCTCTTGGCAATTTGTTATCTTTCATCAGTCCTGCCTGGTTGGCTACGGCCATCAATGTGCCCGCAGTATCAAAAAAATCAACGAATAAAAACGTTAGGATGACGACAACCATTTGCAAAGTAAAAATATCACTGAAATGAATAAATGCCTGTCCAAATGTTGGAGCCAAGCTTGGGACATGACCAACAATTCCACCAATTCCATGTGGCGGCTCAATCTGCCCAGTCAGCATGCCGGCAATAGCAGTCAGAACCATGCCATAAAATATTGCTCCCTTAATACCAATCGTAAGCAATATAAATGACACAACCAATCCAAAGATCGCCAACAGTACAGGACCACTTGTTAAATCACCAATCGAGACAAGTGTTGCCTCATCGCCAACAATAATACCTGCGTTTTTAAAGCCAATAAACGTAATAAATAAGCCTATTCCGGCGCTAACAGCCATTTTCAAATCTTCCGGAATGGCATTTATGATTTTTTCCCGCAAGCCGCTCAACGATAGAATAATAAATATAATACCCGATACCAACACACCAGCTAATGCAGTTTGCCAAGGAATGCCGTATCCAAGAACTACCGTATAGGCGAAAAAGGCACTCAATCCAACCCCCGGGGCAAGCGCTACCGGGTATTTACCAACAATTCCCATCAACAGGGTTCCGATAATTGCAGAAACTGCTGTTGCTGTAAAAACCGCTCCTTTGTCCATGTGGTCAACACCTGGACCGAGGTCCATACCATCAAGCGACAATGTTGCCGGATTGACAAACAGAATATATGCCATCGCCAAAAATGTTGTTAATCCTGCCATAAATTCTGTCTTATAATTTGTACCGAATTCGTCAAAACGAAAATACTTTTTCATTTTCGTTGCCTCCCCATTTTTTGCCTTGTCCTGTTTACCCTTCTCCCAAAAAGAAAAAAGCACTCCTGAAATCTTGCAGGAAGTGCTCCGGTACGCAGTGCGCCGCCGATGACAGACAATTTTATCCTTCAACGGTGGAGGCTGCGTAGTCAGACCATTTACGGTGATCTGGTAGAAACTTCCGGGCCATATTCCCAAGATTATACGCTGTATTATAAAGTTGTTCATTTTTACTCCCATTCTGGGTTCAGGGTATTGAACAAAAACATTGTTGTGTTAAATCACTGAATGGAACCGAGCTTAAAACAATATCACCTTGTATATGCATTGTTCCAAACCTCTTCATCAATATCATTATCCCAAAAATCTAAGCTTCTGTCACTAGCTTTTGTTAAATCCGCAGATACACTTTTCATCGCTTTTAGCTTTTAAAAAAACTCGGAAAGCAATAAAGGATTACTTGATCCTTTTGTCATTATGAAAAAGAAAAAGGATTCGGAAAGCCTTGCGATTGATATTCTCACTTTCCTCACGGGTATATCAAGTCGAGATGGAGATAAATTCCCTGTATTACGACGAGCGATTCGAGCAGTCGGTCAGCAAGAAGAACGGGGTTTGCTTCTCGCCGTACAAGAACTAAGAAGTGATCCCAATCCATTAGCCGGTCCTATTGCAGACTATATCGAAGTTTTACCGATTATGACTTTGTTTATCTACTCTTTTCTGAAAGAGTCTTGAACTAATATTAACTGGTATTGTGGAACACGAGAACAGATTTTCATTTGGAAGATTTCTTTTTATATTCAACGAACCTCAAAATTCGATCATTAACTAAATCCGCTGACAACTGATGTCCTGCCTTTGGTAGAATTTCTACTTCAACATTTTGCAATAGCTTTTTTGCTCGGGTGGCTGCACGCTTGGAATTGTGCATAGGGCTTTTCTCTCCTAAAAGCACCAGAGTTGGTACTTTCACGGATTGAAGCTCCTCATCACTGATATATTGCGGAGGGATGCGTTGCATCTTGTAATCGCGCATAGCTGAAACCACTAACTGCTGCTGTAGTTCGTTGGAAGACGAACTTACACTGCTCCAATTGATAAATGCTCGACGAACAAAGTCAGGTCCAATCATACTTGCCCAAATCATAAACGGCCATGCTATAAACTTTAAGCCGGCGAGTGCACGAGCTGGTTCGATTAATGTAATGGATTGAAGCAACTGTGGTGAATGCACTGCTTGATTCAGGGTAATCCAGCCACCATAGGATGCACCAATTAAATGCACCTTTGTCACATTGAGAGCATTCAATACTTCGTCTAACCAAGAACTATAATCTTCTGCACGTTGAATAGGTGATTTTTGTATGCTTTTCCCTGCATCGCCAATTGTGTCCACAGCCAAAACTGGATGATTTTTTCCCAAATCTACAACAAAATTTGCCCATGATGCGGAAGTGCCGTTCGCTCCATGAAGTAAAACAATGGGAATCCCGTCCTGTGCCCCAAAACGATATACATGTGTCAGACCGTAACTTGTTTCTATGTTTATTTCCTGACGTGAACTAGGCCATTGTTCCATTGCTTTGTCATAAATCCCTAGGAACTTTACCTCTGCTTCTTTATTGATAAAATGTCCAACAGTTTTTTTTTGTTCAGCACTCTTCGTTATTTGTAGTTGTTCTCTTTTTTGAACCAACCCTATTTCTCCTCTCTAAAATAGCTCTTTTTGTGTCCTCACACCATGCAAGTGCTGTTTCATTCATGCGTTTACCATAGTCCAATGTATACAGCCAATAGGGTGTATCGTCACTTTCTTTTTGTTCAAAAATACTTTTTTCGATCTCCATAAAGATGACTTGCTTCGCTTTCAGAAGTTCTTTTTGCATGTCAAGATGTGCCAATACTTTTTCTAATGAAAGATGCCTTCCAAAAAATAATTTCACAAGAAATTCATTACGCTGAATGCCTGTTTCTAAAACAGGCATTTCAAGCCATTGCAAAAGCTTTCCACGCCCTTTTTCCGTAATTTCATACTGTTTTCGTTCTAATGGATCACCATCAACTTGAATAACGATTGCAAGACTTTCATCAACAAGTTTTTTCAGAGCAGGATATATTTGACCATAGCTCATCTTCCAGAAATAACTGAAACTCGTATCAATTAATTTCTTAATCTCATATCCAGTTTTACATCCAATTGTTAACATCCCAAGAACGATAAATTTCGTTTCAGTTTTCATTTTTAATCTCCTAACATATCTATAAGATATATTTTATATATATATTATCAAAAAATGTATTATGATTCAATAAAGAAAGAAACCCCAAGAAGGTATTATCCGTATTCAACAATCGTCAACGAAACAGAATGATTCGGGATTTCGACCAAACTTTATTTCAAACGATTACCTGTTCCACTGCCTTACATTCTTTTATCCACTATTCCATTTTCAATGTTCTCTTCCTTTTCGCCACAAAAACACCCCTTTAGACACTCATATCTAAAGGGGTAAAACGGTGTAACTTTTTTATAAACTTCGTGACTTAGTTTTAAACATCGCATCTTTTTTACAAACGTCGTGACTTTATTTTAAACTTACATTAAATTGCGGCTATTATGATCAGGCACATTTTATCCATGATTTTCGGGCTTTTTCCGGACTTAGACCAATAATCTACTACTCGAAACAACATAAACAAAAAAACATGTTCCAATTGACTATTAGGTCATTTTTTTACAATACAACCCTTTCAATATGACTTAGCTTAGGGCAGTCGCTTGAGCATCTGATGGTTTGTCATTTCATAACCAATCTTTTTGTAAAGTGCTATGGCTCGTTGATTATGAGCGAAAACGTGTAATCGTATCTGTTTGATATTCTCTGATTTTGCATATTCTTCAAGAGCCAACATTGTTGCCTTACCGAGTCCTTTTCCACGTTGATCTTCATCAAGTTCAATATCATAGATATAGGCTTGCTTTTCTTGATTTTTATCCTGTATATATACCCATAAAATCCCAATTGGTTCCCCCTCATGGTGTACGGAAAATAGAATATGTTCTTTGGTTGATAATCCTTCAGGGAACAATTGCTCAAATTGGGCTCTTGCGTTTTGTTCCGCCTCTTCCTCCTGCCAATTCCCGGCCTTTACCTGTTCAAGAGCAAACTTTTTTAATGAATGTCCAAGATATTCATTACGTTCTTTCTCGTTCATGGGTTTCAATAATACGGACATTTGAGACGCTCCTTTCTAAATTATTGCTCATTATTATTTCTTCTATTTCTCCTTGTAGAATTCCTGCTATTTCAACAATATGGACCGTTATCCTGAATTATTCATATTACCTACGGCATAAAGTCTCTGGACCCCTTGTCTACATGGCGGTTCCGTCTTTTCTGAAATGCATCAAAAAATGAAACAAATCCATTTCTGTTAAAGTTAAATTAGCACAAATAACCACAGAAAGCATTCCTGTAATGAAGAAATTTGAGGGAAAACAAGCGTGAAATCGATTGTACAAAAAAAGCCCCCCTTTGG
>NZ_JAROCA010000033.1 GCF_030732005.1 Tigheibacillus jepli
ATAAACATAGTTTTATTATAACCAATGGAGCGAGTGAAATCAATTATTTTAAATATTAAATTTATTTTAGGTCACTATATTTGCGTTTCACAAACCAAAACATTGATAAATCAACGCTTTTGAACATCAAAAGGCAGTTTTTGAGGTGTTTTTCTCAAAAACTGCCGAAACTTGGGCTAGCAACTTCCCCTTAGCTGGAGCGACTTTTGCATCATTTCGAGCCTCTTTCCTTGTTTTTGGAGCAACTCTCCCTCATTTCATGCACTTCCCCTCATGAAAGGGACTCCCCCTAATTTTCGGCCGGCATTCACCGTGCGTGAGTGGCATCATAGATCAGAAACCAGTGGCTTTCAATCGTTCGAGCAATTTAGCCTGCCCCCAAACCTCCCGTAGTCACCTTCCATTGTTTTCTGAAAAGGTGTATAATGAAAGAAGAACCTTGAAAGGGGATGCTGAAATGTCTTTTTCACGAGGACCCAAGGAGCCAAAACCAGAAGTGGAAACAAATATTTGGTCGTGCGTAAGCGATGATTGCAATGGTTGGATGCGTGCTTCATTCAGTTTCGACGAGGAACCAACATGTCCGCTGTGTCATTCTAAAATGACTAAGGAAGTACGAATGCTGCCTGAAATCGAATAGGCAATGTGAGAAACGTTGGAAAAAACCAGCGCATTTTTTATATTTGATGCATAGATGCCCGCAAAGCAGTAGGTCACAAAGCTGTTATTGCGGGCTTTTATCATGAATGGATTTTTCAAATATGAACTAAATATAATCATTTAAATAGTAATTATTTAGCTTGTTCAAATAATTGGCATCATTTTATACATCTTGTTATAATTATATATATAGACGCATACATATGCCTTTAGTATGTAGTGTAAGCGTTTACCAAATTATGGGGGAGGAATTTATGATGAGGTATGCTAATCCAAATACAGATGGGGCAATTGTTTCTTTCAAAAGGCGTTATGATAATTTTATTGGCGGTAAATACCAGCCACCAGTTAAAGGACAATATTTTGAAAATATCACTCCGGTTACCGGGGAAGTATTCTGTGAAATAGCACGATCAACAAAGGAGGATGTACAAGCAGCAGTTGATGCAGCACATGCTGCAAAGGATGCATGGGGAAAAACATCTGTTGCAGAGCGGTCCAATATTCTCAATAAAATTGCGGACCGAATAGAAGATAATCTGGAAACACTTGCCGTTGCCGAAACATGGGATAACGGGAAAGCGGTGAGAGAAACCCTGGCAGCAGATTTGCCGTTGGCTGTTGATCACTTTCGCTATTTCGCCGGAGTTATTCGTGCACAGGAGGGCGGAATCAGCCAAATCGACAATGACACGGTAGCTTATCATTTTCATGAACCGCTTGGTGTCGTTGGACAGATTATTCCGTGGAACTTCCCGTTATTGATGGCTACGTGGAAGCTGGCTCCAGCGCTTGCTGCAGGAAACTGCGTTGTATTAAAGCCTGCTGAGCAAACACCGGCGTCGATCCATGTGCTGTTGGAATTAATTCAGGATTTGCTTCCAGATGGTGTGGTAAACATTGTAAATGGTTTCGGGGTGGAAGCCGGCAAACCGCTTGCTACGAATCCGGGAATTTCCAAGGTTGCTTTTACCGGTGAAACGACAACCGGACGTTTAATTATGCAATATGCATCGGAAAATATTATTCCGGTGACATTGGAACTTGGCGGGAAATCACCCAATATATTTTTCGCCGACGTAGCAGACAAAGATGATGCATTCTTTGACAAGGCAATTGAAGGGCTGGTCATGTTCGCGTTGAACCAGGGAGAAGTTTGTACTTGTCCATCCCGGGCACTTGTACATGAATCCATTTACGACCAATTCATCGAAAAAGCAATCGCCCGTGTTAAACAGATTAAAATTGGTCACCCGCTAGATACGGAAACGATGATGGGTGCCCAAGCTTCCCAAGAGCAAATGGAAAAAATCTCCTCATACCTGGATATCGGCAAACAGGAAGGGGCGGAAGTGCTTGTAGGTGGCAATGTGAATAAACTCTCAGGCGAGCTTGCCGGCGGATATTATGTAGAACCGACGATTTTTAAAGGTTCAAATGATATGCGGATTTTCCAGGAAGAAATTTTCGGGCCGGTACTTTCCCTGACAACATTTAGCAGCGATGCTGAGGCGATGGAAATTGCGAACGATACACTATACGGTTTAGGTGCCGGTATATGGACGAGAAATATCAATACGGCATATCGTTTTGGTCGGGGAATTGAGGCAGGCCGCGTGTGGACGAACTGCTACCACCAATATCCTGCACATGCAGCATTTGGTGGTTATAAGAAATCCGGTATCGGACGGGAAAACCATAAAATGATGCTCGACCACTATCAACAAACGAAAAACCTGCTTGTAAATTACAGCACAGAAGCAACCGGCTTATTTTAAAAGGAGTAGTATACTGCAGGAAAAGGGGGTGTGCAAAACGGTAGAACGTGTGGTGGCAACAGAAGCAGCGCTGGCATTATTAGACAAACTGAAACGCATGCATGGCGACTTGATGTTTCACCAATCAGGCGGCTGCTGTGATGGTAGCTCGCCAATGTGTTATCCCCGCGGTGAGTTTCGTGTTGGAGACGCCGATGTGTTGCTGGGTGAAATTGGCAATACACCGTTTTATATCTCGAAAGACCAGTACGAATATTGGAAGCATACGCAGCTGATCATTGATGCAGTAGATGGAAGAGGCGGTATGTTTTCGTTGGAAGGTCCAGAAGGAAAACGTTTTTTGAGCCGCTCCAGGGTTTTCACGGAGGAAGAACGTCAAGCGCTGAATCAAGAGTTGAATAGCTGATTAAAGTATCCTGCCAGACACATAACTAGCGGGTCTGGCAGGATTTACTGAATTTAATCGTATCGCTGCATTTGTTTTGGTAAGCTGTTCACCATTTCTTGTGCCTAACATAATATTAACTATAAAAGCCCAAAAGGAAGTGTCGTTGTTGAATAATGTGATGTATTATGTGACTGGCCATACGGGAAATGGATTTGTTAATTATGTATCCTCCAATGTGGAAAACCTGGATCATGTTTTTGTATTAAAACACCCTTCACTGCGTGTGAAGTCTGATATTATCAGACGGATTGTTACACATTTTGAATCGGATAATGACGTGGAAATACTTTGTAGTTCATTTGGAAGCAGCTATTTGGATGGATGTATTGTCCGTGAGAAATCATTTGCAGTATTAGATGAAATAACGGCAGATGAATTAAAAGATGTACATGTCGTACAAATAGCGTCGGCTGAAAATGAGCAGGTGGCCGCTTCTTTGGATGAGCAAATCCGCATCCAACTGAATGCTGTCTACGATCATTTTTCTAGCGGGTTAAAAGTTCATGATCGTTTGGAGGATATTTTCATTCAGCAAATGGACTTTGAAAAAGCTGACCAGGTTGCGGAAGATTTTATACAGCAGAATATCCAAGGAATCCAAAGAAAAGAAGCAGCTTCTGTTATTTATCACCGCTTGTTTGGAACAAATACCCCGGATGGAAGTGTAAATGTTATCAGGCCGCTAATTGATGAACTGCAGAAAAGCTACTTTATAAAAGGCAGAGCGGGTACAGGAAAATCTACACTGATGAAAAAGATAATGGCTGCTTGCCAAAACCTTGGTCTGAATATTGAGTTATATCACTGCAGCTTCGACCCTGAAAGCGTAGATATGGTGCTTGTTCGCGAACTAGGTTTTTGCATCTTCGACAGTACGGATCCCCATGAAATAAACCCGCAGCGTTCGAATGAAGAAATCATTGATATGTATGCCGCCACTGTCCAGTCGGGAACAGACGAGAAATTCCGGGAAAAAATTCACGAAGTCAATGCAACATACAAATCCTTTATGAAACAAGGTTTGGCAGAGATGAAAACAGTTGGGAAATTATTGGCAGAAAAAGACCAATTATTTGCAGTACCAGCCGCAAAACGCAAGCGCATTACCGCAGACATTATCGAAAGGATCGAAAATAGTACGCCGTAAAAAAGGCTGTTGTTCAAAATTGTCTTGAAATTGCTGGCATCATGATGTAGAATTACTTTACTGAAAATTATAATTTTACCAATAATCGGGGGTGAAGGGTTTGGTTACAGTTAAAATGCTTAAACCGTATTATATAAAAGCTGACGAACAGCATATTCGCATTGTACTCGCCTATCAATCTTTTGCAGTTCTTATAAATAATAAAGTATATCAATTTATACCAGTGGAATCCAAGCAGATTCGGATGAACCGCAGAACGGGTAGAGTGGAAAATATTGATGCGAAATTTGCTTTTCAAAACGGAAAAAATGTCATTTATATGTCAATGGCGGAATTAATTTCAACACCGGGTTTCCTAATGCATTTACACACAATCGCACAGCCCTATTTAAAAGATGCACCGACTGTTGGTGAGTACAGACAATTGATACATGAATTGGAAATAATGAATATAAAACGTTTGATCGATCGTGCACTGGATGAAAAGGATGAAAAGCGATTTCATCGACTCGTTCAATTGCTAAAAAAGGAAACAAAAGATGGGAAAGCTTCCCATCCTACCGCACCCAGTATTTTATAGTGCTTAAAAAAGCCTCATCCCATTGGTATGGATGAGGCTTTTGTTTTCTTCTGATTTACTTTTTGTCGACATCGACAAGAATATCCGCCACTTTTTTGGCAACAATGCCACTGCCAACTTTTTGCGTCTTCTCCTGCATCATCGCAATGAGAATATCTTGTTTTTCTGTTGGATAGCCAATAAACCAACCGTTTTCATCACCGGATTTATCATCCTTGCTTGCTTTTAATTCTGCAGTCCCCGTTTTTCCTGATATTGGAAAATCCTTGCGTTTGGCTTGGCTCCCCGTTCCTTTTGCGACAACATCATGCAGATCTTTTTGAATTTCTTTTGCTTGTTCTTTTGTAAGCAAATCTTTTTTCCATGCCTGCTTTTTATCATCATCTGCCAGTAATATCGGTTTTAGCATCGTGCCATCATTCAAAAATGCGGTGTATGCCGTCGCGAGGTGTAACGCGCTAAATTGTGCTTCGCCCTGACCATAGGAAGTATTGGCAAGCAGCACTTCATTATCCAACTTTCCACTATTGGAGATTTGTGATTTTTTAATTGGATATTCAAATGGGATTTTCTCGCCTACGCCAAAGTTGTGCAAGCCCTCTACATATTTTTCGCTTCCCATTTTCACAGCATGCATCGCAAAGTAAATATTGTCGGAACGTTTTAATGCATCGTTTAAATCAACAGGACTGTTTGTTCCGGATACACGGTGCACTTTGTAGTCTCCCCAGCCTTTGCCATTGCTCCAATCCAATCCATTGATGGTAATGCCTTTATCTGGATCGATGGTGCCATTTTTCAGGCCGATTGCAGCGGATATCGGTTTAATGACGGAACCGGAGGCGTATGTGGAACTAAATCGGTTCAGCATCGGTTTTTTCGGGTCGTCCTGCAGAGCTGCGTATTGTGATTGTGAGATGCCATAGGTCATGACATTTGGATCATATGCAGGGCTGCTTACCAATGCCAATGTTTCACCGGTTTTCGGATTGATGGCCGCAGCCGTTCCTGCTTCTCCATCGAAGCTTTTATATATTTTTTCCTGCACGTTGACATCAATTGTCAGTTGGACGGTTTCGCCACTTTTAACAGGTTTTTCTGCAATGACGGACTCGTTTGTTTCCCCATCTACATCTTCCTTCGTTACATAAATCTTGCTGCCTTTCTCTCCACGCAATTTCTTTTCATATAATTGTTCCAAACCGGATTTGCCGATCATGTCATTTGCGCCATAGGTCTTGCTATCCAGTTTCTTCAAATCTTCTGCGGTTGCCTGTCCAATATAGCCGGTTAAATGTGCAGCGGCTTTTCCCAATGGATAAACTCGTCCGGACACTTCCTGACCTGCAACCCCGTCGATTGCCCAAAGCTGATCAAGCAATGCTTTATCTGTTTTTTGGACTTTTTTCAGCGGAACGAATAAATCGGGTTTTACCCAGCTTGCGTTCAGCTTCTCGTCAATATTTTCGACAGACATGTGCAGTAATTTGCCAATTTGTTCTTTTGCTGAATCAGATTGCAGTTTTCCCGGGACAACACCGATTTGCCAGGCAGTATCATTCATGGCCAGTGGCATTTTATTGCGATCGATAATTTCACCGCGTTCCGGCATCGTTGTGTCAATATGTATTTGACCGCCATCTTTGATCTGCGGAAAAATGAACCCTGGATTCCATGCGATATACCAATTTTCGTTTTCGTCTTTATCTTCCTGACGTATTAGTTTAGCTTTGTAATTAAATTGAATCGGTCCTGCAGCACTTTCCATTTTGACGGAAAAAGGAATGGTGGCTGTCCCTTTGCCCATCGCTTTATCAAGTGAATCTTCATTCAGTTTTTTGAAAGATACTTTCAAATCGTGAATACCCAAGTCCTCATAAATTTTTTTATATCGATCCACAACTTTATCTGTCGGGAACTTTTTCTTTGTATCATCCGCCAGATAACTATACATTTTATCAAACTTCTGGTTATTCCATAATTTGACATATTCGCCAAAACGATCATTCGGTGTGATGGCATCCTTATTTGAGCATGCACCCAAAAAAACGAATAACAACAGGGTTAATAATAATAAAATACGTTTCATGCGAACCCCCTCGATTTTCTTTTGTTTCTTTTGCTATTATAACATGTAGCATTTCTCTTGACGTCTTGCAATGCGAAAAAAGTCACACTGTTTTGCCCAAACAGGCAACTTTTTCACATGTCTATTTTGCGTCCATATGCTTTTTGATTGCAGTGGTTATACGGTTAAATTCACTATCGGAGACGATATAGTACCAGACCTGATTGATAATCTGACCGTTTCCGCTGATTTCAAGTGTCTTCATCCGCTTTCGTGTATCGCGATAATCCGAGAACAGTGATTTAAACCGGTCCATGTTCATATCGGTCTCCACATTGTCTCCCAAAATTTCAAGAATATCCCCAAACTTTGTAACACCGCCGACACTGGCGACTTTATTCATGGCAGCATTAATTACGCTGCGCTGTCTTTCGTTTCTGCCCAAATCGCCGCGGGCGTCCTGTTTACGCATGCGAATATATTTTAGTGCGTCCTTGCCATTCAAGGTGATTTCGCCAACAGGGAAATGCTTGCCGTCCTGGGTAAAATCTTGTTTATTGTTGACTGTAACACCGCCAATAGCGTTGATTCCCTGCTTGAATCCTTCCATGTTCACCTTCGCATAAAAATGAACCGGTAAATCAAATGTGTTTTCTACCGTTTTGACCGATAAATCCGTACCTCCATAGGCATAGGCATGATTGATTTTGTCCATACCGCGGTTGGGGATGTTTACATATGTGTCTCTCGGTATACTGAGCATCATCGTTGTGTCGGTGTTTGGATTCAGGGACATAAGAATCATCGTATCCGAGCGACCGCGATCACCTGCACGTTCATCGACACCAAGAAGCAGGATATTAATGGATTGTTTATTTTTAAAAATCGATTTCAGTTCTTTCTGGCGCTGTGGATCCTCGTCTCTGGACAGCGGACTATGTATCGTATCAACTGTGTCATTTAATTTATTCCAAAGATAAAAAAGGTAGCCCCCACCAAGCAGGATAATGACAACAATCACCGTGGCAAAAACCTTCAGCCAGGTTCGTTTTTTCTTTTTATTGGTCTCTTTTCTTGAACGCACTTTCTTTTTCTCTCCCGTCATGTATTGTGGAATTCGATCCATTCATAGCGAATAAGCGTTTTCAAAGTTGACTGAAAAATAATCATTCCTTGCTAGAATTATAGCGAACATCGTTGTTTTCGTCTATGTTTCTTGAAAAATAGGAAGGGTTGAGCAACGTTTTTAAAAAATCATCATTTTGCTTGTCAACAATTCGACAAGTATTTTCCTTTCACCTACAATACTAGTTTTGTTGCGACAAAATTACCCCATTCAAATGCCTTGCTGCCTGCAGTATAATGAAAGAGAAATAGGAATATTCACCCAGTAACATAAATTGCTGTTAAGGTTTCATCCATTCTGCATTGCTTTTTAATACAAAGAAAAATAGTAATGGGGGTTTGATGATTGACGAAGCAAATAGAAATAAAACCGTTTGATAAGGAATGGATTAAATTAATTTCGGAAGCAAAAAAGTTGGGGATGACGGGTGAGGAGGTCAGAGCAGTACTCTCGCAGCTGAAAAGAAAAACGGGTTATCATCATTTAGCATAATCGTACTCAGCTTTCTGTAGGAATACATTCGCCTTTTATGCTATAATTTCTGATGAAGAGGGTGAAAATTTGATTGGAGAAAAAATTAAGCGTTTGCGTAAGATTAAAAACATGTCAATTTCTGAATTGGCTGAACGTGCCAACGTTGCCAAATCATACTTAAGTTCCATTGAGCGCAACCTGCAAACGAATCCTTCCATCCAATTCATCGAAAAAATTAGCGCAGTACTTGGTGTTCCGGTAAATGATTTAATCGAAAATGATGAAAATAGCAAGGAAAAACTTGATGATGAGTGGTTGATGATTGTTAGGGAAGCGATGGATTCTGGTGTATCCAAGGAACAGTTTAAAGAGTACCTGGATTTTATCAAATGGAAAAGCGAACAAAAAAAATCAATGTAGAAAAACCAGCTAATGGAAATCCGTCAGCTGGTTTTTTTACTTGCTTTTTTGGCTTGCCATCGGAGTGAGTGTTCCGGTAAGCAAAACGGACTACGCCCGGCAAGTAGCCGGGAGGGAGCGTATCACAGCAAGAAAACCGTGGAAAAGCAAGACAAAGTAGCCGAGAGAAAGCTCGTCACGGCAAACAAGCCGCAAAATGATGTCAAATCTGCCGAGAAAGAATTGCCACAGCATGTTTTTTTTGGCACGAAGGAGGGTAACAGAAATATGAAAAAAATGCAGCGTGCCATAAATTGGCATTCGCAATCATATCGGGAGGATTGATTAGTGAACGACGAAACTGAAACAAAACAAAAAGGAAAAGTGCTGTCCAAACGAAAAAGGAAAAGAAAACTGAAAAAAGACGATATCACGATTGTAGATTCCGAGGTTGCAAGAAAGGCAGTTATTGCTGCCGGAATTGGCAATGCGATGGAATGGTTTGATTTTGGTATTTATTCATACCTTGCCGTTATCTTGGGAAAGGTTTTTTTCCCGGAAATAGACGGGCCCATGCAATTGGTTTATACATTTGCAACGTTTGCAGTCGCCTTTTTGGTCCGGCCAATCGGCGGCATGTTTTTCGGCATGTTGGGGGACAAACTGGGACGAAAGAAAATACTTGCTATCACCCTTGTTATGATGGCGATTGCGACATTAAGCATTGGTTTGATTCCAAGTTATGCCTCTATCGGTATTACAGCATCCATCCTCTTGTTGGTTGCACGACTTGTACAGGGATTTTCAACCGGTGGAGAATATTCAGGTGCGATGACCTATATTGCCGAATCAACCCCGGACAAAAAGCGCGGGTTTATGTCCAGCGGCTTGGAGGTTGGAACGCTAGCGGGATACATCTTCGGTTCCGGAATTGTTACGCTGCTTACGTTCATACTAGGCGATGAAAGGATGCTTGCCTGGGGCTGGAGGATCCCGTTTATTATCGCAGCACCAATTGGCATCATCGGGTTATATTTGCGAACCCATCTGGAAGAATCGCCTGCATTTCAAAAAATGGAGAAAGCCAAAGAGGAAGAGAAAAAACATGTATCCATGAAAGAAATCCTCGTGTCCCATAAAAAGGCGTTATTAATTGGTATGATAATTGTCCTGTTCTACAATGTGGTCGATTACATGGTACTATCCTATATGCCTTCGCATTTAAATGCTGTTTTGGGATATGGTGATACGAAAGGTTTGTTATTGATTCTGATCGTTATGTTTATCATGATTCCGATTGTATTGGCAATGGGTTTTATCAGCGACCGTATCGGGACAAAGCGGATTATATTGGGCGGCTTGATTGGGCTCATTTTATTATCTGTTCCAGCCTTTTTGCTGATAGAAACAGGGAATAATTGGCTCGTATTTCTTGGGCTTATGATTTTGGCAACCTTTCTTGCATGTTTCCAGGGAACCATGCCGTCTGTTCTACCGTCCTTGTTCTTTACGGAAGTACGATACGGTGCATTGGCAATTACGTACAACGTGTCTACTTCGCTATTCGGCGGCACTACACCACTGATTATTTCCTGGCTGATCAGTAAAACAATGTCAAATATGGTTCCCGCCTATTATATAATTGCTGTCTCAATTATTGGTATAGTTGTTGTTTCCTTTTTTGTTAAAGAAACATCGGGCAAAGCACTGCGCGGATCCGCTCCTGCAGTGGAAGAAACATCCGAAATTGCAGCGGTTTTAGAGGATCAGGAAGAGGCAATTTGGTGGCAGGAAGAACAACAGGAAATCAGGAAGCAACTTGAGGAGTAAAAAGTTATGCAATTTCATTCATGAAAGCATTCGTCTTTTATCATGGCGAATGCCCATTTTTTGTGGATAAAGAAAGTATAAAACCAAGCTGTATTAATGTCATTTGCCATGACAGCCACGTCTGGCTCTGGCACCCAGCAACTAGCAAGGGTTTTGGTGGGGCGAGTAACCGCAGCCCCAGAGCTTTTTGATGGGGCGAGTAATCGCAGCCCCAGGACATCGCGCTTTTAGCCTGTAAGGGCGTTTACGCCTTTGTTCTATGGAGGAACCATGTAGCTTTTTTGTTGCTGCTGCATAGGCTATTGTAGGAATACTTATTAGAAGCAGTCCATAGAAACAAATAATGACAAAAAATAAAAAGAAATGACTTTAATGGACACTTTTTGTGGTATGATACGATTAGGTTTAATTAATTTTAAAGCAAAGTCTAAGATTGGGGCTGTATGAATGTTACTTTTTGCGACAGAGACATCTGGCTCCAGCGTCTTTGTTCTTTTGCCCTGGGAATTTCTTGGCAATAATCTTTTGCGGCTGGGCTATAGCCGAACAATTTTACGAAAGTCAATTATTCAACTATATAACGAGCTAAAATTAACTGTCAAAAGCAGGTGAGAAAAATGAATGAACGGGAAAATTTGAAAAACATGCTTGAAAAAGTGATCCATGATACAGAGAATAATAAGATCAAAACGACAGAAGAAGTCATCCAGACACTGATTGACGAGCTTACCAGTGCAAAATCCAAAATGGTTTCAGACCCCGGTCTGACCATGATGAACCAGTTCTACCATTAATTCCTTCCATCATACATATGCATGGAGGCATCGTAACGCAAAAGCTAATGAATACATTTAACAAAGCGCTATCACAATTGATGTGACGTAGCCGAAATTTGCCTAGCGGTATTTCCTTTGCTCCTTGGAGCTGCCTTATTGTGCATTTGCACTTATTTTTTTGTACAATAGGAATGGATGATAACCAGTTGTATGAAAAATAAGGGCAAGTGGCGAAACGAAAGGATTGAATAATCATGAGCGATGCATCGCTTTATATTAAAAATGCAAACATCCATATGGAAGAAAAAACAATTGAAAACGGCGGAGTGATGCTTGAGCATGGTAAAATCACCAAGATTTTTGTAGAAGGTGAAAAACCAGCTAGCTATCCATCCCGTTTTAAAATAATTGATGGTCAGGGAATGCATTTGCTTCCGGGTTTTTTAGATGGTCATATTCACGGTGCAAATGGCGCAGATGTGATGGATGCTACAGAAGAGGCATTGGATACGATGGCAAGCGTACTTCCTGCTGAAGGGACAACGAGTTTTTTGGCAACAACGATCACACAATCGCCGGAAAACATTGCCAAGGCATTAGAAAATGTCGCCAATTACAAAAATAAAGATGGACAGGCAGAAATCGTCGGTGTGCATCTGGAAGGGCCTTTTATTGAGCCAAGCAAAAAAGGAGCCCAGCCTTTAAAATATATCATGGAACCTAATATTGCCACATTTGATGCATGGCAAAAGCTTTCGAGAAATATGATTAAAACAATTACCATGGCACCCGAACATGATCCCGATGGTAAGTTTATTAGCCATTTAGCGGGGAAAGGGATTAATGTTTCCGCCGGTCATACCTCTGCAAATTTTGCCGATATGAAAAAGGCTGTATCGCAAGGTGTACGTCAAGTGACGCATCTATGCAACGCCATGTCGGGAATCCATCACCGGGATATCGGCGTTGTCGGTGCTGCTTTTCAACTGGAAGAACTTCGAGCAGAATTGATTGCAGATGGCATTCACATTTCACCGGAGATGCTGCAAATCATTTATAACAATGTCGGCAGCGAAAGACTAATTTTAATTACGGATGCAATGCGAGCAAAATGCATGTCGCCGGGGGACTATGAACTGGGTGGTCAGCCGGTTAAGGTTACGGAAGATCGCGCTGTTTTGGATGATGGCACGTTGGCAGGAAGTATTTTGAAATTGATTCAAGGTGCACAGCAAATGCTGCGTCTGGATAAGGTCAGCATTGCAGATGTCATCGAAATGGCTGCTGTCAACCCGGCTAAACAAATTGGCGTGTTTGACAGAAAAGGCAGTATTGCCGTCGGGAAAGATGCGGATGTATTGCTTGTTGACGACAAATTGAACATCCATTATACCATTTGCCGAGGAACAATCGCTTATGAGGGAGGAAAAAATTGATGGAAATTATCAAGGTAAAAGATTACGATGCTTTGAGTGATAAAGCAGGTGAATTGATCGCAGCGAAATTAAAGGAGTTGAAAAAACCGGTGCTTGGTCTGGCAACCGGCTCCACCCCGGAAGGCCTGTACCAAAGATTGATAGAAAAATACAAGCGTGGCGAAATTACATTTAAACATGCGTCATCCTACAATTTGGATGAATATGTCGGTATGAAAAAGGATGATCCAAACAGCTACCGTTACTACATGAACGAAAAATTATTCAAGCATGTAGATATTCCGCTGGATCAGACGCATGTCCCAGCAGGTGACGCGACAAACCCCGAAGAAGCATGCAAAAAATATGAACAAGCTATTCAGGCAGCCGGTGGTATTGATATTCAGATACTTGGCATGGGCTTGAACGGCCATATCGGGTTTAATGAACCGAACACACCGTTTACTGCCGAAACACATGTCGTTGATTTGGATGAGTCAACGAGAAAAGCCAACGCCAGGTTTTTTGCATCGCTTGATGATGTACCTACACAAGCCATGACAATGGGAATTGCCACGATTATGCGTAGCAAGGAAATTCTTTTGCTTGTTTCCGGAGACAGTAAAGCAGAAACACTGGCAAAGGTGATTCAAGGCAATGTGACAGAAGCAGTCCCTGCCTCTGTACTGCAGAACCATCCACACGTCACCATTATTGCTGATGAGGCAGCATTATCGAAATTGAATGATTGATTGTTTTGCATAGAAAAAACCGAGCTACAAACAAGTGTGGTTCGGTTTTTTCGTGGATAAAGAAAGTATAAAATTGGGTCATTTGCTATGTTAGCACGTCCGGCTCAAGCACCCAGCTATTAGCATGGCTTTTTGATGGGGCGAGTAACCGCATTTGGATCAAAAACTGGGTGATTTAGTTCGTGGGGTATGCAGAAATGATAAGCTGTTTCTTTCAGTGTTCAAAAACAGGATGAGCGGCTTTTGGTTGGTGTTTTTACGTTAAAATGTCGTTCATAAGGTGGACGAACGACAAATCATTGAGAAAATCCCCTCAAAATGTCGTTCATAAGGTGGACGAACGACAAATCATTGAGAAAATCCCCTCAAAATGTCGTTCATAAGGGGGATGAACGACAAATCATCGTAAAACTCCTCTCAAAATGCCGTTCATAAGGTAGATGAACGATATTTGACTGCGAGCCCACGGTGCATACGCCGCTTAAAAAAAGAGGGACGCTCTTTCCTTCAGTAATTTTCTATTGTCCGAGAATCCAAGAAGTCAATCGTCATTTTCCTTCGTAGATGTAACAGGAATTTCCAAATATTTTTTCTCCGTTTCTTTTATGTCCGCCAGCGCATTCGTCAACTCGGTCATCCACTGGGTGAAGGTTTGTGTTTCACTGACTTTCGTATACACATGAAGAATGACTTTTTCCTGATAATCAATACTTTCCAACAGGTAGCTGGAATTGCGCAGTGCATTTTCCGTTTTCCCTAGCAATGTATAGTCGATTGTTACGGCATAACCTTGCATCAGTTGCCTTTTTACCATGCCGGTAGTCTTGATTGCCTGGCTTGCTGTCGTACTGTATGCGCGGATTAATCCGCCTGCTCCCAACTTGATCCCGCCAAAATATCTTGTGACAACTATGGCTGTATCCTTGAGGTGCTGTTTTTTGATAACCTCCAATATCGGAACCCCTGCTGTGCCGCTTGGCTCGCCATCGTCGTTGGCTTTTTGGATTTGGTCATGCTCACCGATCATATAAGCGGAGCAATTATGTGTCGCATCATGGTATTTCTTTTTCATTTCTTCAATAAATTCCTGTGCTTGCTCCTCCGTTTCCACCCTTCTGACAGTACCGATGAAACGGGACTTTTGAATTGTTATTTCATCTGAACCGGATTTTTGCGTTGTATAATATTGAGATAGCATTTTACCCTCCTATAATGGTAGAATATAAGGTATAATAAAATATACTTTCAAACTATTTTATAATGGCTGGTATCAGAACAAAGGCGCAGGCGCCCGTTTAGCAACGTACAAACTGGAGCACTTTGGGGCTGCGATTACTCGTCCCACCCAAAACCCTTGGGGCTGCGGTTACTCGCCCCATCAAAACATCCGCTAGTTGCTGGGCGCTGGAGCCGGACGTGGCTGTCATAGCAATGATATTAATACAGCCCAATTTTATGCTTTCTTTACCGATAAAAAAATCGTTAAACCCGTCAATGGCGGCTTTGGCTTTACCAAAGAACCAGTTGGCGTTTCACTACATAAAACATTTACCGATGCGGCGCGATTGAATGTGTTTAAATATGATTATATCATAGGCTGGTGTTAATAATGGTAACCAAAACTTGTGAAAAGGATTTGGATAATGTCATCGATGAGATGGTTGACGCTGTGGAAAAAAGCCGGGATGAGATTTTCAATATCAGTGAAGATGCCCGAATGGAGCATGAGCAGCTTTTACGAGAATTAGAGGTTACAAAAGAAAAGGTGCAATTGTATATTGAAAAAGGTGATCAGCTGGAGAGAAATGTGCAGTTTTCCAAGCAGAGGCTATCCGAAGTCAATAAATATTTCGACCGTTATTCAGAGGACCAGATTCGTGAAGTGTACGAGAGCACACATGCATTGCAAACGCAACTGGCGACACTGCGGACGGAAGAGAAAAACCTCAGATTAAAGCGTGATGAATTGGAACGAAGACTCGTCAGCCTGAGTCACACGATTGAAAAAGCACAAGGTCTTGGCGCAAAAGTCTCTGTCGTGCTTCAACATTTAAATGAAGATTTCCGAAAAGTAAACGATTTAATCATCGAGGCACAGGAAAAAGAAGAGTTCGGCTTAAAAATAATCGAAGCCCAGGAGGAAGAACGAAGGAAAATTTCCAGAGAGATTCATGATGGCCCGGCGCAGATGCTGGCAAACATATTATTGCGTTCAGAAATCGTCGACCGTACATTCCGTTCAGGATACCCGGAAGAGGCATTGAAGGAAATTAAAAGCGTGCGTAAAATGATTCGTTCCTCTTTATACGAAGTCCGACGAATTATTTATGATTTACGGCCGATGGCATTGGACGATCTTGGCTTGGTTCCAACGCTGCGTAAATATTTGAATACAACCATGGATTACAGTGACGTAGAAATCGAATTTTCCGTGCTTGGGCAGGAAAGCAGATTAAACCCGAAATACGAGGTCGCATTTTTCCGTCTGACGCAAGAAGCTGTACAAAATGCGATAAAACATGCTGAGCCAACACTTATCAAAGTTAGATTGGAAATGAACAACAAATTCCTGAATGTCACCGTGCAAGATGATGGCAAAGGATTCGATCCGGAGCAAAAGCGTGATAAATCATTTGGCCTGATTGGTATGAAAGAACGTGTTGAAATGCTTGATGGCACGTTAACGATTAACTCCAGGATTGGAAGGGGGACCACGATTCATATTCATGTGCCTTATGAATGACTGCAGGTGTTTTAGAAATAGTACTATAAAGATTATAAAGATAAAGAGAAAATGATTTCCTATCTATCGTAGAAGTAAATCAATGGAATGGATACAGGGAGGAAAAATTGTGCAATCGAATAAAAAGAGGAAAAAAATTAACATCGTTTTAATTGATGATCATAAGCTATTTCGCGAAGGGGTCAAGCGCATACTGGAATTTGAGCCTTCATTTGAAATTGTTGCAGAAGGCGATGATGGGGAAACGGCGCCGTCACTTGTGAAAAAATATCGGCCAGACGTAGTTTTAATGGATATTAATATGCCGCATATCAATGGTATTCAGGCAACAGCGGATCTCGTCCGTCTTTTTCCAAAAACCCGCATTATCATTCTATCGATTCACGACGATGAGAACTACGTAACACACGCATTAAAAACAGGTGCACAAGGGTATCTTTTAAAAGAAATGGACTCGAATTCACTGATCGAGGCAATTAAAGTGGTTAGTGAAGGCGGATCCTATTTGCACCCGAAGGTTACACATAATTTGGTGCGAGAATACCGCCGCCTATCCAAGGAACCACATTCCTCAGCAGGCGGTTCGGAGATTATCTTTCAAAAACCGCTACATATTTTAACAAAAAGAGAATGCCAGGTTTTGCAACTGATTGCTGAAGGAAAAAGCAATAAAGCAGTCGCAGATGCATTGTACATCAGTGAAAAAACGGTTAAAAACCATGTCAGCAACATTCTGCAAAAGATGGAGGTAAAAGACCGTACTCAAGCCGTCGTTGCAGCCATTCGCAATGGCTGGGTGGAAGTGGTCTGAATCGAGGGACAAGCAATTCACCATTTTTGATAGAATTTTAGTTGCATAACCATAGATTTGAAATAATCCGTATTGCATGCCTGCAATGCTACAGGAAGGAGGAAAATGATGAAAGTTGCGGTAATGACAGATAGTACTGCATATATACCTAAACAGGTCAGGGAAGAAAAAAACATTCATATGGTTCCGCTCAGTGTCGTTTTTGCGGATAAGGCTTACCAGGAAGAAATTGACATTACAACCGATGAATTTTACCAAAAAATGAAAACGGCAAAGGAACTTCCAAAAACATCGCAGCCGTCTATCGGCTATATTACTGAAAAGCTGGAAGAACTGGCGAAAGATTACGATGCGGTCATTTCCGTACATCTATCGAGCGGTATCAGCGGCACTTGCCAGGCGGTCCAAAGTGCCGGCGAAATGGTCGAGGGAATTGATGTCTATACGTATGACTCTGAATTGAGTTGTATGGGGCAGGGATTTTACGTACTGGAAGCCGCTGATATGGCTGCCGCTGGAAAAACACCGGAAGAAATCATCAAGCGATTTGATCAAATCAAACAAACCATCCGTGCCTATTTTATGGTGGATGACTTGACCAATTTGCAGCGCGGCGGGCGATTAAGCGGCGCACAGGCATTGATTGGCGGTCTATTGCAGGTGAAACCGATTTTGCATTTTGTCAACAAGCTCATCGTACCATTTGAAAAAATCCGGACAAAGAAAAAAGCAATTCGCCGAATCATGGGGATGCTTGAAGAAGACGCCAGGCATACGCAAAAATTACGTGTCGTCTTTATCCATGCCAATCGGGAGGAAGCTGCCAAAGAATTGCAAGCATCATTTGCGGCGCAATTTCCGGAGGCGGAAACTTCTATTGGTTATTTTGGACCGGTTATTGGCACCCATCTTGGAGAAGGGGCTATCGGTGTCTGCTGGTACCGAAAATAATCGTCTAAGCCAAGGCGCGTTTTGCCGCCTTGGCTGGGACCAAATAAATCAAAGGAGTGTTGTCATGGCCTACCACGAATCGAAATCCGCCACATACGAGCATATTTCTTCTCCAGCTATTTCACCAGATGAAAGTATTGCTATCCATCCAATTCGTCAATCCGCACAATCAAACCCATTAACCAAAAAAGAAATTTCCCTCCTGGCAAAGCGATTTTCCGGTAAACTGTTGCTACGGCAAGAAATCGAAATGGATGAACTGCTATTTTCCCATTTGGTGAGCATACATGCTTTTCGCCCAGTCCCGTCAATTATCACATCGTGGAAAGGGGAAACATGCCAGCGTTGCGGTAACCAGTCGAAAGCGTTATTTGCTGCGATGCCTTGCAGGAAGTGCCAAAAACGCTGTATTTATTGCCGCAAATGTATTGAAATGGGTCGTGTGCTGGCATGCCAGCCTCTTTATGAATGGACTTCTCCCACCATCCATTGGCCATCTATCAAGGATCCTTGTTCCTGGCGTGGCAGTCTAACGGCTGCGCAGGAATATGCCTCCAACCGCCTAATACAGGCATTGCACGAACGGGGAGAAATGTTGGTTTGGGCAGTATGCGGTGCCGGAAAAACGGAGATGCTGTTTCCGGTAATAACAGAAGCATTGAAACAAGGCAAGCGCATCTGCATTGCAACACCAAGGGCAGACGTAGTTCGCGAACTGAAGCCGCGCTTGCTGCAGGCATTTCCGAAAGTCTCCATTCAGGCGCTTTATGGCGGAAGTGAGGACAAAACCGGTACTGCACAGCTAATCATCGCCACAACGCATCAATTACTTCGTTTTAAAGCGGCGTTTGATGTCATGATTATTGATGAAATAGATGCTTTTCCCTACAATAAGGACGCTTCCTTGCCTTTTGCATCAAATCGTGCAAAAAAAACCCCCAGCACAACCATCTACCTGACAGCTACACCAAGAAAAGAGCATCAGCTGCTGATCCAAAAAAAGCAGCTTCCGCATGTGTTTGTGCCTGTCCGCTATCACGGTCACCCGCTTCCTGTTCCACAACTGAAAATGTCATTTTCCCTGCAAAAGGATTTGAAACGCCATCACATGCCATCCGCATTTGTTACATGGTTGAGAAGAAGAAAAAATCCCGGGCGACAACTGCTGTTATTTGTACCCACCATTGGCTTGGCAAAAAAATTGCTGGCATCGGCTACAGCGATACTGGAGCAAGAAATGGTAATAGAAGGACCGCAAGCAATCAGATCTGTCCATGCCGAAGATCCGGATAGGGAAGAAATTGTGCAGCAGTTTCGCAGGAAAGAATTGAAAGTTTTGATTACCACAACTATATTGGAACGTGGCGTGACGTTTCCTTCCGTTGATGTAGCCATCTTGGATGCAGGACATGATGTATTTGACGAGGCAGCCCTCGTACAAATTTCCGGACGAGCAGGAAGAAGTGCAGAAGATCCGACTGGGGAAGTTATCTTTTTCCACGGTGGAAAAACAAAGGCAATGCTGCAGGCCATCGCAGCCATCCAAAAGATGAATCGAAAGGCTGGTTTTTAATATGGATTGCTTATATTGCCATCAGGAAATGCATGCTGCTGTTGGCTGGAATAGTCTGCTCCTTCCCCCGGAACTGGATACGCTTTGTGAACAATGTGAAGCCGACCTCAAGAAGATACAGGGTAAAAAATGTATGCGCTGCAGCAGAATGTCACCGAATGAAATTTGTCCGGATTGCCAGTTGTGGCAAAAGAAATTTGCAGGGGATGATCCGCTTGCGGCAAATCATTCCATCTTCGTATACAATGAAACAATGCAGCAAATTATTGCCAAATGGAAATACCGTGGCGATTATATACTTGGAAATGCTTTTAAAACTACTTTTAGGAAAGGATTTCAGCAATATTTTGGGAAATGGAAAAACCCTATTGTTATTCCCATTCCGCTTAGTGAGGAAAGGCTGGAAGAACGCGGTTTTAATCAGGCCCAAATGTTGGCGGAATTTTTGCCAGCAAAAATCAGTGACTCCCTTTCAAGGACTGCCGGTGAGAAACAATCAAAGAAAAACCGAAAACAGCGTCTTTCGGCTCAAAATCCATTTCGGGTCGATAGACCTATAAACAAAGCGGTTATTCTTGTCGATGATATATATACAACGGGAACGACGTTACGGCATGCAGCATCTGTTTTAAAAGAAAATGGCTGCCCGAAAGTAGCTGCTTACACGCTGATTAGGGGTTAAGCAACTATGATATAGGGACTAGGGGGCAAGTGCCCATGGCTGTTGCTGAAAGTGGGCAAAGCCCGAATTTTATACTTTCTGATATAATGAAAAAAATAAGGGGATGAACCGGATGGCGGAACTGGCCAATTGCAGCAGATGCGGCAAAGTATTTGCCAAACAAATCCGCGACATTTGTCAAGATTGCTTTAAACAAGAGGAAGAAGATTTCCGGAAAGTTTACAGCTTTTTGAAAACGCGCACCAACAGAGAGGCAACAATAAAGGAAATTGTCGTCAACACCGGCGTGGATGAGGATATCATCATGAAATTTATCAAGGAAAACCGCTTGCGGCGATCACAATTTCCAAATCTTGCTTATCCATGCGAGCGCTGTGGAAAAAACATTGTGACAGGGAGAATATGCTCCTCCTGTCAATACGAGCTAGAAGCGGATCTTCATCGACATGATCTAGAAGAACAAATCGAAAAAAAGCAAAAGAATAAAACGGATAACCCGGTTTATTTCATATCTAATAAAGATTAACGGGGCAGGAAAATCCCCACTGAATGAGTATCACTTGATATTTTTATGGAATGACCGATAAAAAAAGTAGCATGCAACATATTATCGGGTCATTTCCAACCAATTCACGGAGGTGACAATATGAAAGTAAATGGTTCCAATCAAACCCATTTTAATCCATATCAAAAACAAGCGCAAAAACACACGGCTGAGAAACAACAGCTGAAACACCAGGCAGATCAGCTACAGATTTCCGATCAAGCAAAAAAAATGCAGGAATCATCTACCGCAGCTGCCAACCGAAAAGCATACGTAGAAAAGATCAAACACGATGTTGAAACGGGAAACTATCATGTGAATCATGAGAAAACAGCAAAGAAAATGATTGATTTTTGGACAGGAAAATAAATCATGCTTTGTTTAAGGAGGATAAACGTTGTATCATACCGCAATAAGGGAGAGCATAGATAAACTGTCTGCTATCCATAGGCAATTGTATGATCTGGCTGTAGAAAAAACGGATGTCATCAAGACCGGTGAGATAGCACAATTGCAAAAAATCACTTTATCCGAACAAAAGCTCATGCAGCAATTAAATAAAGCGGAAGAACAGCGCATGCTCACGGCAAAATCCTATGCAAAAGCAAATCATCTGCCGGAAAATGAAGTGACAATTACAGCCATTTTGGAATCGGTAAAAGATGAAGCGGAAAAGAATGCACTGGAACAAGCCGCTATAGACTTAAGCAAAAATATTCTTGCTTTACGGGAACAGGAACAATTGAATCAGTCGTTAATCAGACAATCCCTGAAATTTATCAATATGTCTATGGAAATGATGCGCCCGACACTTTCATCTATGAACTACGGAAAACAATCCAAGGAGACAAAAAACGCCATGTTCGATTCCAAAGCTTGAAAAAGGAGAAAAACGATGAGTACATTTCACGGATTGGAAATGGCCAAGCAGGCCCTTTTCGCTCAGCAATCTGCTTTATATACTACTGGCAATAATATTGCCAATGCAAATACAGAAGGTTACTCTCGGCAGCGAGTCAATTTTGAAACAAGGTCGCCATATCCCAGTGCATCACGGAACCGCCCGCAATTGCCCGGTCAGATGGGAACCGGTGTAAAGGCTGGTACAATTGAGCGCGTGCGCAATCAATATTTGGATACACAGTGGCGCGGTCAAAACACGAAGGCAAGTTATTGGCAAGCAAAATCGGATGCGTTAGCCCGTATGGAGGCTTTAATGAACGAACCCACGGAGAGTGGGCTATCCAGCACAATGGATAAATTTTGGAAATCGCTTCAGGATTTGGCGAATAATCCGGAAAACTCCGGTGCTCGTTCCGTTGTGGCACAACGTGGAGAAGCGCTTGCCGACGCATTCAATTATCTCAATCACTCGCTGGAATCTATTCGTTCCGATTTGAAGAACGAAATGAATGTTACCGTTACGAATGCCAATTCCATATTGACACAAATCAATCATATTAATGAACAGATTAAAGAAATCGAACCACATGGTTATCTAGCCAACGATTTATATGATGAAAGGGATCGCTTGATCGATCAACTGTCGGGCATTGTCAATATTAAGGTGAGCTATACTTCTAGCGGAGAAGGGTCGCTGAAACAGGCACAGGGATTAGCGACGATTGAATTGGTGAATGACAGCGGGCAGTCACTTGGGATCACATTACTGGACGGAAATGATGCTGAAAATAACCATTACTTCTATTTCGATGGAGATACAGCACCTGCGACTGTGTCCATTGTTGATAAAATGTATGAGAACGGTGACAAGCCTAGTGAAGGAGTTAAATTAGGTACACTGCCTTTAGATGGTGTCAGTCAAACTGGTTCATTGAATGCGCTTATTCATGCTTATGAAAATGATTTTCCGGACATGCAGGGCAAGTTGTCTGACATGAGAAAAGCTTTTGTGAATGAATTTAATGAAGTCCATAAAAATGGTTTTGATAAAAACGGTGAGAAAGGAATATCGTTCTTTTTACCGGATCCGGATGACGGAACAGGGGATTTGCAAGTCAATCCGGAAATTCTAAAAAACAAGGATTTGATTGCTGCAAGCACCGCTGATAACAGTGAGCTTGACGATGATAGCAAGTTAACAGAACTAAATGGTGATAATGCTTTGAATCTGGCTGACGTATTCAAAAAAACATTGACCATTGGAGAGGAAGGTACGAAAACTTCCGTAAAAGATTATTTCCAATCTATCATTGGTGACATGGGAGTCAAAGCTCAGGAAGCGAACAAACAGGCAAAAAATACAGATATATTGCGCGGTCAAGTCGAAAACCAGCGGATGTCCGTTTCTTCGGTATCACTGGATGAGGAAATTTCAAATTTAATCAAGTTCCAGCAAGCGTATAATGCAGCAGCCAGAAGCATGACTGCCGTGGATGAAATGATTGACCGCATTATTAATAACATGGGTCTTGTAGGAAGGTAGGCGAAATAAATGCGCGTTACACAAAATATGCTTTCTCAAAATATGCTCAACAATTTATCCAATAATTATTCCAATTTGGGTAAATACCTTGATCAGCTTAACACCGGAAAAAAGGTAAACGTGCCTTCTGATGATCCGGTAGTGGCAATGAAAGGGATTGGCTACCGTAGCCAAGTTGCTCGTATTGAACAGTTTACGAGAAATGCGGGGGAAGTTCGCAACTGGATGGACAGCTCGGATGCTGCGTTGGATAAAGCGACAAAAGCATTGCAGAAGCTTCGTGAATTGGCAGTCCAGGCAAGTACGGACACGCTTGGTGCGGATGAACGGAAAAGTATTAAGAAAGAAGCAGAACAATTAAAGGAACACCTAGTTGATATTGCCAACACGAACGTGAATGGAAAATATATATTTAATGGTACGGATATCAATGAAAAACCATTCAAGATAGAAAATGATAAGGTTATTGGGATAGACAAGTTGAATACCAAACCGGTGGTCATAGAGGTTGCAGAGGGAACAAAATTGCAGGCCAATGTCAACCCAAAGGAAATGTTTGGCACAAGCGATGATGATAGCATGTTTGCCGATATCCAAAAATTCATAGATGCTTTGGATGATGGCAACGAGGCAATCGAAAAAAGCATTGGCGTTCTTGACAACCGTATAGATGACATCATCAATGCGCGCGCGGACCTTGGTGCCCGTTCTAATCGACTGGATTTGATCGAGGACCGGCTAAGTGAACAAGAAATCGTTGCGACCAAGATGATGTCGAAAAATGAAGATGTTGACTACGAAAAAGTGATCACACAATTTTTGACGCAGGAAAGCATTCTGCGTGCATCCTTATCAGCCGGTGCAAAAACGATTCAGCCGAGCCTGTTGGATTTTCTAAGATAATCAGCATATTGTAAATTTCTGCAGCGCTGCAGAAATTTACTTTTTTACAGTGGAGGGGTGCTTCATGCAGTTTCCGCAAATTCGAATGACATCACAGATGGCAAAAATTCAAATCAACCAACAAACCGCTGTGCAAACCATACGTCAGCCAAACGCAGCGTTATCCATTCAGCAACCCCAGGCGGAGTTAAACATACATACAACAAAAGGGAAGTTAACGATTGATCAGACCCAAGCATTTGAGGATATGAATTTAATGAATGTTTTTCGTCTGACGGAGAAATTTGCACAGGCGGGCCGGGAAGCAGCTTTGCAGGGCGCAGAAAGAAGAGCGCAGCAGGGTGAGCAGCTCATGAAAATTGAAAACGATGGCAATCCGATTGCCGAACAGGCAGTTGCGAACAGTACAAAGGGATACAGCGGACTTGGAATAAAATTTATTCCATCCCATTTTTCAGTGAAGGAGCATTATGAGCCCGCCGACGTACATATTGATGCTGAGATCAAACAACCGCAAATCGAAGCTACAACGCATCCTGTCCAACACGATTATCAGCCGGGAAAAGTAACCATTGCCATGAAGCAATACCAGTCATTACAAATTGATGTGGAAGGTCTATAACTATCAAAAAGGATGATTCATGATGGAGCTTGAAACAAAATATTTTGGAACGATGACAATTGATGCAGCGAAAATCATTCACTTCCCACAAGGAATTCCGGGGTTTTTGGATGAAACGGAATTTATTTTACTTGACATGCCACATAATCCGGTATTTCAAATCCTGCAATCCATTCGTACAGCTGCAGTCGCTTTTGTTGTCACTAACCCATACCATTTTTATAAAGATTACTCCTTCGCTTTGGATGATGCTGCCGTAAAACAACTTGCGCTGGAAGATGAAAAGGATGTAGCTGTTTATGCAATCGTTACGTTGCAAGATACACTGTCCACAAGCACGCTGAATTTAAAAGCGCCGCTTGTCATAAATGTGAAGAAAAAATATGCGCAGCAATACGTTTTGGATAAATACGATTATCCGATCAAAGCTCCCATCACTACGCATACAGAAGTGAAAGGAGAGTAATGATGCTTGTTCTGAATCGAAAGGTGAATGAGTCCATTCAAATCGGCGCGGATATCGAAATCAAGGTGCTTGCAATGGAAGGAGACCAAATAAAAATCGGGATTTCTGCTCCGGAAACCGTGCGCATTTATCGTGGAGAAATTTACCTTGATGTCCAAAAGCAAAATAATGAAGCGGCAAATGTGAATAAAGACATCCTAGCTTTGCTACAGCAAAATAAGGATTAACTTTGGGGAAAGTTTATTACGATTAAGTCAATTTTCGTGGGGTAAAATCTTAAAGTTGCCATGATGGAAGTGGAATGGGCAAGGAAAATTTGTCTAGTGGAGCATCCCAAAAGTTCTTTCCGAATCAAATATATGAGCGACATTATATGTAAACAAAAGGTAGTTAGCTTTATGTAAACTGTTGATTGGAACGGGAGGCGGACGTTTATTAGCGGGTACGGCCTCAGCATTCTTGCCCCGGCGAAGGGATACGTGAGTTGGGCGCAAAGCCCGCTTTTAGTCGGTCCTCCCCTTTCACTTTAGCTTGCGGGGTCTTCGAACTCGTGCTGGGACTGTAATTACTCGCCCCACCGAAAACCATTATTCCCGCAGGACAAGGAAGGCTTCGGCAGCCTTACATCGCACATAGAAAAAGTGTTTTTCTTTTTTAAAGAGTCGCCGCCTTTTGTTCCAATCAACTGTGTGTATCGTCATAATGAATGCAGGATTACGTATTTTGTAGCTCGGATTATAAATAAATTGATGTACAGTTGGGGTATTCAGAAATTTACCCTGTGATCAAATTAAGTTTATGGGATTGAACACCCACCAGCAAATGGAATATGCGAGACTCCTGCGGGAGGAAAGGCCTCGATGAGACCCCGTAAGCGCGATAGCGCTGAGGAGGCTCATTAGCCGCCCGCGGAAAGCGAGTATATTCCATTTGCGGCGGTTGAAGCGCATATTCTTGTTCACATTCTCAAAGAACACCAGTTTTATTTACAAGGTTTTGGAAAGGACTTCTGAAACATTCCACTATTTGACTTTGTATAATTGGCTGTTGATTGCATTTTGCTCCAGGTGGGTCTGCTTATATTCCGAGGTTATTACCCGCTCTGAAAATTAGAATACCAATATCAGTTTTCTTCGATTGGATACTACAAAAACCTTATTCCATAGGTGCGAAAATTGATATTCATTAATTAAACCGTTATTGCTTTACATAAGACTGATTTATTCCGATATAAAGAAAAAAGAAACAAGGAGCTAAAAGGCATGCGGATAGATGGTATTATTCCTGAAAAACAAGAATTGCATCCACTTAGCAGCAACACAGGCAAAGTGGAAAAAAACGCTGGACCTGTCGATTACAGTCAGGAAAATGAAAATCCTGTAAAGCAAAAGAAACTGTTGAAAAATGCTGTTGACGAAATCAACAAAATGATAGAGCCACTGCATACAGACCTGCGATTCAAACTGCACGAAAGTCTCCATGAATATTATGCAGTCGTTGTCAATCCGCTCACAGACGAAGTGATTAAGGAAATTCCTCCGAAAAAAATGCTGGATAAATATGCGGCAATGGCTGAATTTATGGGAATCATTACGGACGAAAAAGTATAGGGAAAGGAGTGCAAAATGAATGCGTATTGGCGGACTGGCTACCGGAATGGATATCGATGAATTAGTAAATAAACTGATGACAGCCGAAAGAGCTCCACTTCATAAAATGGAGCAAGACAAAACAAAATTGACATGGCAGCGCGATGCTTTCCGCGATGTTAACAAAGTATTGAAAGAACTGGATGATATGATGCTCAATATGAAGTTGAGCAAAACGTATAATACCAAAAAGATCAGTTCATCACAGGAAGGAGCGGTTACGGCGACCGGCGCTGCAGGAACGGCAAATGGGAGTTATACGATTGAAGTAAAGCAGTTGGCAACAGCGGAAATGAAGGTTGGTAAGCTGTCTGATAAGGGGTTTGAAGATGCCCTAGGTAAAGCATACAATTTTACCATTACTACCTATGATGAAAAAGGGGAACCCCAAGTTCATGAAATTCAAGTAAACGAAAATGAGTCCCTTAAAGATGTAATCAATAAGGTCAATAATGAAGTGAAGGATATACGGATGTTTTATGATCAACAATCCGGACAGGTTGTTATGGAAACAACATATACAGGAATACGCAATCCGGACAAAGATCAAGGTGAAATTGTATTAGGCGGAAATTTCTTTTCAGACGTGGTTAAACTTGATTCGAAAAAGGAAGCACAAAATGCCGAATTCACGTACAATGGCAATCTTGCATTAACATCCAAAGACAACAGCTACACACTAAACGGCATTACCTATGAATTTAAAGGTGTCACGGATGGCCCGGCTACCCTCACCGTCACAAACGATGTAGATGCAGCCTTTGACAATATCAAAGCATTTGTCGACAAATATAATGAAGTTGTTGAAAAATTGAATGGTACCCAAACAGAAGAAAGGTATCGTAATTTCCTGCCGCTAACGGATGAACAAAAAAAGGAAATGTCCGATAAGGAAATCGAGCTATGGGAAGAAAAAGCAAAGAGCGGCATCATTAAAGGTGAAGCAATCATTACCAACGGATTGTTTACGATGCGTCAAGGCTGGTATGCTCCGATAAAAAACGATGGACCTTTTACATCATTAACTGAAATTGGCCTCAAGACTACAAGCAATTATCTTGATGGCGGAAAGCTGAAAATTGATGAAGACAAGCTGAAAGAGAAATTACGTGAAGATCCTGCAGCTGTGCAAAAACTATTTTCAAACGATGTGGACGGAGAAGGTAGGGGACTTGTCAACCGTTTGGAAGATGCCGTAGAAGCCACCATGAAAAATATTGAATCACGTGCTGGCAAAAGCCCGAGCACATTGGAAAATTATACAATCGGTAAAAACATGAAGGATTTGAATAAGCGAATTTCCACATTTCAGGACCGATTGAAAGACATCGAAACAAGATACTGGAATCAGTTTACGGCAATGGAAAAGGCGATTGCAAATATGAACTCACAAGCAACTTATCTGATGTCACAATTTGGTGGTCAATAAAACCTTATCAGAAAGGGTGATGAAACGATGGCAATAAACGCTTATAAAACCTATCAGAACAACGCAGTCAACACCGCCACCGGAAGCGAATTGACGTTAATGCTATATAACGGTTGCATCAAATTCATCAAACAGTCGAAAAAAGAACTGGAAGCGGGAAATTTTGAAGATAAAAACAAATGCATCCAAAAGGCGCAAAATATTATCCAGGAATTGATGTTGACTTTGGATCAGAAGGTTGAAATATCCAAGCAGATGATTCCGCTATATGAATACATGCACTATCGCCTTACGCAGGCGAATTTGAAAAATGATTGCGAAATGCTCGATGAGGTGCTTGGATTTGCAATTGAATTCAGGGATACATGGAAACAAGTCATTCAAAAAAATCGTCAAAAAGAATTTGCACAAGGTGCACAAATCTAATGAACAAACTTGACTTACTTTACCAAAATACGCTTGAACTTCAGGACCTTTTGGATGGCGAAATCACAAGCACAAACCGGCAAGAAAAAATAGAAGAAATAACTGCTTTGGTAAATCAGTGCAATAAGTTCACTTTTTCGTTAACACCTCCATATTCCGAAGAAGAGATGGTGATGGGACAGAAAATTATCGCCATGAATCAAGCCGTTGAAGCAAAGCTGAAACTTTTATTTGCTGACTTAAAACAAGAAATGAGACAGGTTCAAAAGCAAAAAAAATCCACACAATCATATATCAATCCATATAAAAACGTGCAAACAATGGACGGTATGTATATGGACAAGAAAAAATAGCCTTTCCTATCGGGAGGCTGTTTTTTTCTCCGGGCGGATCGCCGGAAAAAGGAAATTTTGCATAATGCTTGCCACCCAGGTAAACAGCCCGCCATTCCGATAAAGTTACCGGAATGTTTCAAATCAAAATAATAATATTTATGTTTATGGGGGATTTTTATAGGGGAATACTGTATAATATAAGTAGCAAGATTAATGCAAGATTAATAGATTACAAAGGAGGACACTTGTATGAAGTTTAATATTCGTGGCGAAAATGTTGAAGTAACAAGTGCAATGCGAAATTATGTGGAGAAGAAAATCAGCAAGCTTGAAAGATACTTCGATGCGCCACTGACCTCTGAAGTGCATGTTAACTTAAGTGTCTACAATGATGAACAAAGAATTGAAGTTACAATTCCGATGACTAATCTACTGCTTCGTGCAGAGGAACAAAATGTGGACATGTATGCTGCAATTGATCTTGTCGTGGATAAGCTGGAAAGGCAAATCCGAAAATACAAAACAAAAATAAATCGCAAGTTCCGTCAAGAAGGTTCTCCGAAGCATGTGTTCGCGGAGCTTGAAAAAGAAGCAAATGAAAATAGATTTTCCCAAGATGATGATGAACTGGAAGTCGTTCGAACCAAACGGTTTAATTTAAAACCGATGGATTCAGAAGAAGCGATTTTGCAAATGGATATGCTTGGACATAGTTTTTTTGTTTTCACGAATGCAGTATCTGGTGATACAAATGTTGTTTACCGCCGCAACGACGGTAAATACGGTTTGATCGAACCAAATAGCTAATTGGATATATACGTAAAAAAACTGTGCAAAGGCGCTGAGTCTTTTGCACAGTTTTTTTGTTTGAGTTATGTTTGGTTTTCTTTCTGCACAGCAATACCCGCAAACACATATTCTTACCAGTTGTCACGCGCGTTATAATAGTGTTATGATAAAAAATGTATGTATCGATAGGTATTTTTGATATAAATGTCCAACTGATGAGACGAACAGAAGGTTAATCGGTTTGGATGCAATGATTTCACGTAAACATTCATGCATGATTTACTTTATAGATAGAGGAGCGTTTTACTATGGCGGGATTATTGAAGAAAATCTTCGGCGATGGTACACAAAAAGAAATGAAAAAAATAAAAGCCTCTGTTGAAAAAATAGAAGCGCTTGAACCAGAAATGGAACAATTAAGTGATGAAGCATTAAAAGCAAAGACGGAAGAATTCAAAGAAAGATACCAAAATGGTGAAACATTGGATGATATGCTTGTCGAAGCTTATGCAGTCGTTCGCGAAGCATCTAAGCGCGTATTGCATATGCGTCCTTTTCCTGTTCAGCTGATGGGTGCGGTTGCCCTGCATCAAGGTAATATTGCTGAAATGAAAACCGGTGAAGGAAAAACGCTGGCTTCCACAATGCCGGCTTATTTAAATGCACTTTCCGGAAAAGGTGTTCACATTGTAACAGTCAACGATTACCTGGCTGAACGTGACGCCACACAAATGGGGGAACTTTTTACATTCCTTGGTTTAACTGTCGGGTTGAATGGCAACGGCCTGTCCAAAGAAGAAAAACGGGAAGCCTATGCTGCCGATATTACGTATGGTACAAACAATGAATATGGTTTTGACTATTTACGTGACAATATGGTGTTGTACAAGGAACAAATGGTACAACGTCCATTAAATTATGCCATCATTGATGAGGTAGACTCTATTTTAATTGATGAAGCGCGTACGCCATTGATTATTTCGGGTTCGGCACAAAAATCAACGACATTGTATATTCAGGCAAATGCTTTTGTGAATACCTTGAAAAAAGAAGAGGACTATACGTATGATGAAAAAACAAAAACAGTACTGCTGACGGAGGAAGGAACGAATAAGGCGGAACGTTATTTTGCGATTGACAACTTGTTTGATTTAAACCATGTTTCGCTTACTCATCATATCAACCAGGCATTGAAGGCACATGTTGCGATGCATCGTGATACAGACTATGTCGTTCAGGATGACGAGGTAGTTATTGTCGACCAATTCACCGGACGTTTAATGAAAGGCCGCCGTTACAGTGATGGATTACACCAGGCAATTGAAGCAAAAGAAGCGTTGCCGATTCAAAACGAAAGCATGACACTTGCTTCCATCACCTTCCAAAATTATTTTCGCATGTATAATAAACTTTCTGGTATGACAGGTACGGCAAAAACGGAAGAAGAAGAATTTCGTAATATTTATAACATGGATGTTATTGTCATTCCGACAAATAAACCGGTTGTCCGTGTGGATCGACCGGACCGGATTTACAAATCAATGGAAGGAAAATTCAAGGCGGTAGTAGAGGATATAAAAGAACGCCACCAAACGGGACAGCCTGTGCTCGTCGGTACAGTCGCGGTAGAAACATCGGAACTGATCTCGAAAATGTTGAAAAAAGCAGGCGTTCCGCATAACGTTCTGAATGCGAAAAACCACTATCGCGAGGCAGAGATTATTGAACAAGCCGGACAAAAAGGTGCCGTGACGATTGCTACAAACATGGCCGGCCGTGGTACGGACATCAAGCTTGGCGAAGGAGTTGTCGAACTTGGTGGTTTGGCAGTCATTGGAACGGAGCGCCATGAATCACGCCGGATTGATAACCAGTTGCGGGGTCGTTCCGGACGTCAAGGGGATCCCGGAATGTCTTTGTTCTTCCTTTCCATGGAAGACGAGTTGATGCGCCGTTTCGGTTCGGATAACTTGAAATCAATGATGGAAAAACTTGGTATGGATGATACGCAGCCTATAGAAAGCAAAATGGTTTCCAGGGCTGTGGAATCAGCACAAAAACGGGTGGAAGGAAATAACTTTGATGCCCGTAAAACCGTCTTGGCATATGATGATGTACTCCGGGAGCAACGGGAAATCATTTATAAACAGCGTTTTGAAGTGATCGATGCAAGCGGTGATGAGCTTCGAACCATCATTGAACAGATGATTGCCTCATCCATTAAACGTACAGTTGAAACACATACACAGGATGATGATGAGGATAACTGGGATTACAATGCCATTGTGGAATATGCACAAGCCAATCTGCTTCAGCCGGATGACATTACCGTCAAAGACTTGCGCGGAAAAGAGCCGGAAGAAATAGAAGAATGCATTATGGACAAAGTAAAAGTCAGATACGATGAGAAGGCTGAGGAACTTGGGGCGGAGCAAATGCGTGAGTTTGAAAAAGTTATTTTGCTGCGTACCGTTGATACAAAATGGATGGACCATATTGACCAAATGGATCAGCTGCGCCAAGGTATCCATTTGCGTGCATATGGACAGGATGACCCATTGCAGCAGTATCAAATGGAAGGTTTTTCGATGTTTGAAGAAATGATTATCAGCATTGAAGATGAAGTGGCACAATATATCATGAAAGCACAAATCCGGGATAATCTGCAGCGTGAAGAAGTTGCAAAGGAAACACAGGCGGTTTCCGGCGGCCCGGATGAGGGCAAACAAGCAAAGCGTAAGCCATTCGTGAAAAAACAAAATATCGGCAGAAACGATCCATGTCCTTGTGGCAGTGGCAAAAAATATAAAAATTGTCATGGCAAATAAGGTTTGAAAATCGGCATAGTAAAAATGAAATAGTTTTTTATATGAGGTGAACAGTATGGAATTAGCAGAAATGAAACATGAATTGGAACAGATGAATACGCGGACAGCGCAATTTAGGGGGTCTCTTTGACTTAGATGTCAAAAAAGAGCGTATCAAAGAATTGGAACTGCAAATGACAGAACCAGGATTTTGGGACAACCAACAGGCTGCGCAAAAGGTGATAGATGAATCCAATGGCTTGAAACATCTCGTTGAGGGCTATCAAAAATTGGCAGACAAGCTGGAAGACATGATGGTTTCGTATGAGCTTGTGAAAGAGGAAAACGATGCGGAACTAAAAGATGAACTGGAACAGGATATTACGAAGCTTCAAGAAGAAATGAATAAATATGAATTGGAAATGCTTTTGAATGATCCGTATGATGCCAATAACGCCATTCTTGAATTGCATCCCGGTGCAGGCGGCACAGAATCCCAGGACTGGGCAAGTATGTTGCTACGTATGTACCAACGCTGGGCAGAGGATAAAAACTTTGCTGTAGAGACAATGGATTATCTGCCCGGTGATGAAGCGGGCGTAAAAAGTGTCACCCTGCTCATTAAGGGCCATAATGCATATGGTTACTTGAAAGCTGAAAAAGGCGTACACCGGCTCGTTCGTATTTCGCCATTCGATTCATCGGGACGCAGACACACGTCATTTGTTTCCTGCGATGTGACACCGGAAATGACAGATGATGTAGATGTCGATATTAAACAGGAAGATTTAAAAATTGACACGTATCGTTCAAGCGGTGCCGGCGGCCAGCACGTCAATAAAACAGATTCTGCCGTTCGTATCACGCACTTGCCGACAAATATTGTTGTAACGTGTCAAAATGAACGTTCACAGATCAAAAACCGCGAATCTGCGATGAAAATGCTGAAATCCAAATTATACCAAATTGAATTGGAGAAAAAGCAAGAAGAATTGGCAGCAATCCGCGGTGAGCAAAAAGAAATCGGCTGGGGTAGCCAAATTCGTTCTTACGTCTTCCATCCATATTCGATGGTGAAAGACCACCGTACAAATGTAGAAATTGGAAATACCCAAAGCGTAATGGACGGCAATATTGATCCGTTCATCGACGCCTATTTACGCCAGCATATCGATGATAGCCATAGTTAGCAATAATTTAAAAAAGCGGATACCATAAGGGTATTCCGCTTTTTTTGGAACCTATGTTTTAAGTGATATGCAAAAAATTTACCTATTTTGCCACAATCGCTGCGAGTCTAGTCATGGTAATACTTTCCTGCATTTCCAAACACAAAAACAGCTAAAATGCAGTCCAAGAATTTGTTTTAATAAAAAAGATAAGGGTTATAATAAACATGACAGTTCTATCATTTTTAGTTAGGGGGATTAAAACATGAAAAAAGCGTTAATGGCAGTATTATTTGGTTCGGCACTCGTTCTTGGCGCCTGTGGTGGCGGTGGTGATAATGGCAACGATAACAATGGTGCCAACAATAACGACAATGGAAAAACGGAAAATGCTTCAGCAGCAGAAGACATTTTCCAAAATAACTGTTCCACATGTCACGGCTCTGATTTATCAGGCGGGGCTGGCCCGGACTTGAGAAAAATTGGCAAAAAACATGATGCAAAGGAAATCGAAGACATCATCCACAATGGTAAAGGTGGCATGCCAGCACAAACACAAGTATCCGATGAAGATGCCAAGACAGTCGCCGAATGGCTCGCAAGCAAAAAATAATCCGATTGTCAAAGCAATGAAGACTCATGCTGTAATATTTGTTACAGTGTGAGTCTTTTTCTTTTGTTTAGCAGCTGGAAATAAGGGCGGCATATTTGCAAATAGAAACGGTTTATCTGCAAATAGAAACCACAATTCTACAAATAAGCTCCTATTCCGCTCATACAAAGATTATACCTTTGAAATATAATTGTAATAAAAATGTGTCTAAAAATGCTGTTGATTGATGTTATAATGTAGAAGTATTCAAAGGATGTTAGGTTTGTTTACCTAATTTCATGCAGTTTCAGACAAAAATCGACACAAATATTCCAACTTATCTAAAGGTGATACATAGATGATAACAATGAAAGACATCAGTAAAACGTATAGTAACGGTGTGACCGCATTAAGCGGAATCAATGTAAATATTGATCAGGGTGAATTTGTCTATATTGTTGGTCCAAGCGGCGCGGGCAAATCATCCTTTATCAGATTGATTTATCGGGAAGTGAAGCCGACAAGTGGACAAATCGTTGTTGCTAATAAGGACTTAAGCAAATTGAAGGAAAGAAAAGTACCGTATTTAAGACGGGATATCGGCGTTGTTTTTCAAGACTTTAAATTGCTGCCAAAACTAACAATCTACGAAAATATTGCTTTTGCCATGGAAGTTATCGAACAATCTCCGCGTATTATCCGCAAAAGAGTGATGGAAGTGCTTGAACTGGTTGATTTGAAAAATAAAGCCAGATCTCTCCCCCATGAGTTGTCGGGTGGGGAACAGCAGCGTGTTTCCATTGCCCGCGCCATTGTCAATCATCCCAAAATTGTTATTGCAGATGAACCGACAGGAAATTTGGATCCTGATACATCCTGGGAGATTATGCGTGTTTTTGAAGAAATCAACTCTCGCGGAACTACTTTGATTATGGCAACACATAGCAAAGAGATTGTAAACACGATTAAACATCGGGTCATAGCAATTGAGAGTGGCCGTATTGTAAGAGATGAGTATCGGGGTGAATACGGCTATGAAGGCTAGAACTGTTAAGCGCCACCTGCGTCAGGGCGTCAAAAATATTTTTCGTAATGGCTGGATGACGGTTGCCTCTATTGGTGCGGTGACTGTTACATTATTGTTGGTTGCAGCATTTCTGGCTGTTATTTTGAATCTAAGTCATATGGCAGACAAAGTTGAAAATGATGTTGAACTAAAAGTGCTAATCGATGTTACCGCAAATGCGGATCAAATCCAGGAATTAGGGAACGAAATTGAAAAGCTTGATAAAGTTGATTCGGTTGTATTTTCTTCCAAAGAAGATGAACTGAATCAGTTAATCAAGAGTATGGGAGAAGAAGGAAAGTCTTGGAAACTGTTCAAACAAGACAATCCTCTCAATCCGGCGTACACGGTAAAAGCCAAAAATCCGCAAGACACCGAACCCCTTGCCAAGCAAATAGAGGATCTTCCTCACGTCCATCAGGTTAACTATGGTAAGGATGTTGTGAATAAGCTGTTTGACTTTCTCAAATATGCGAGGGTCGTTGGATTAATCCTGATTGTCGGATTGGTGTTCACAGCTATTTTCCTGATTTCCAACACGATAAAACTGACTATTATGGCCCGCAGCAGAGAAATTGGCATCATGAAGCTTGTTGGTGCAACAAATGGTTTTATCAGATGGCCATTCTTCATTGAAGGGTTCCTGCTCGGTGTCCTTGGATCTGCGATTCCAATAGCTGTGTTAATGACGGGGTACCATTATCTGCTGAAGTATGTCATACAGAAAGTTAATCTGCCATTCTTTGAATTGCTACCATTTAACCCATTTGCCTGGGAACTATCCTTGCTTGTCCTGGCAATTGGTGCAGTCATCGGCGTTTGGGGAAGCGTCATGAGCGTACGCAAGTTTTTAAAGGTTTAATGAAGTGCGATGTAATGAGTTGCAAGTGCTTTGTGGATTGCGTATGGCAAATGAAAAATCAAGGGTGGACAAGAATCCCAACTGCGATCTATTGTTGGGATTCATCACTTACATAGATAAAAACCAAAGTGCCGAATTGCTTGCTGATTTGGCACTTCTTGGTAAAACTTGAAAAAATCAGGGAGGAATAACCGTTGAGGAAAATCGCAAACTATGCATTGGCAACAACGTTGGTGTTTTCAATCGGGGCAATGGGCCTGGATCATGCGGACGCAAAGTCCGTAGATGATGTAAACAAGGAATTAAATAGTTTGGATAAGAAGCAATCCGATATCCAAAAAAAGCAAAATAATATTGATGCGGATAAAAATACAACGCAAGGCAAAATTGATAAAAACCTTGGAAAGCAAGATGCCGTTCAAAAGGAAATGGACAAGCTGAATGCCAATCTCGATAAAACAAAAAAAGCTGTCCAGCGTAAAGAATCTGATATCGCAAAGACCAATAATCAAATTGAGAAATTGGAAAATCAAATCGCATCATTGAATAATCAAATCGAAAAATTAAATAAAGAAATTGAAGCTTTGAAGAAAAGCATTGAAAAGCGTGAAGCCATATTGAAAGACAGGTTACGCGCAGTACAAACAAGTGGCGGAAGCATGAAATACATAGAAGTACTGATGGGGTCGAAAAGTTTCAGCGATTTTATCAGCAGAACCGCAGCTGTCAATACGATAATGGATCAGGATAAGTCCATTATGGACGATCTGGAAGCCGATAAACGTAAAATGCAACAAAAGGTTCAAGAGGTAAAAGTAAAGAAAGCACAAATCGAGGCAAATAAAAAAGAAGTAGAAAATAAAAAAGCGAGCCTTGTAAAACAAAAAGATGAACTGCAGTCCCTCAAAGCTGATTTGGATAAGCAAATGAATAAAAAAGCGAAACTCCAGACCAAATTGGAAAAAGAACACGCAGACCTAGAGGACTACAGAGTATCTCTAGAAGAACAACAGGAAATACTCAGAAAACAACAAGCTTCCGTTGAAAAAGCAAAACAGATTGCACAGCAGGAAAAACAAAATATGGAAGAAGCGCAAAGAAAAGCACGTGAAAAAGCTGCAGCAGCCAAAAAAGCACCATCATCTAATTCCGGATCCGGCTCAAGCAGCAGCTCTTCTTCAAGCAGCGCCGCACCTTCCACTCCTGCACCACAGGGTGGCGGTATGCTAAGCTATCCGGTCAATGCGCCAATTACGTCCGGTTACGAAGCTCGTTGGGGCACATTCCATTACGGCATTGATTTTGGTGTTCCAATTGGTACGCCGATTCACGCTGCTGCATCCGGTGTGGTTTCCATGACAAGCACGGCGGGAGACGGCAGAATGAACGGCTATGGCAATGTCGTTTTAGTAACTCACTATGTTGACGGTGAACAAATTACCACTTTATATGCTCACTTAAATAGTATTAATGTCAGTGAAGGTCAATCCGTCAGCAGAGGACAAGTCATTGCCCATTCCGGAAATACCGGACAATCCACCGGACCGCATATGCATTTCGAAGTGCACAAAGGATTCTGGAGCTATCACGGTGCTGTTAACCCAATGCCATATTTGCAATAAAATATAGAATGGGAAAGGCATCATACGATTTAAAAAGTACCTTGTAGATTAGACGCTAACAAGTCTACCTATAAGGTACTTTTTTCTTGAGAATTACGATGAGAGATCATCACAACTCGTAGAAGATGAAAACGATGAGGGGAATGATGTTCATATAAAAGAAAAGAAGCAACTAGTAGAGCATCGAAAATTTCTTTCTGAATAGAAAGAAAAGAAATGTGCTGTAAAAGAGTTGGTAGAATTCAGCTTGAAATAAGCATACACGTCTACAAAAAATGGATGATTATTAGGCACTTCATTGCGTTTGATCCCATCAACAATCGCTTTCTAAGCACGATATATAAATCCTTTTTTGTGTGATGTCTTTTTCGTGAATAGAATATACTTGTTAAAAGTGGTAAACTGATTAACCCAAGTTTCGGCTAAAAAGCCTAGAAATCCCGCTGTGTCGGGATTTCTAATTTTATTTTGGTCACTACAACC